>JANMLQ010000049.1:0-2652 GCA_031372635.1 Akkermansiaceae bacterium
ATCATCTTCGGCCACGCCGTTGAGGTTTTCTTCAAAGATCTCATTACCAAACACGCGGCCACTCTCAAGGAACTCGGTGTCGATTTTCGCAACGGTTTCGGCGACCTTGTTGCCAAAGTGGCGGCGGTTTGCAACCGCCAAGCCCAACCTGAACTGGATCAGAAATTGAAAGCCTTGGAAGCCGACATCCAGGCCGCCTATCAGAACGGCCCCGCCCTCTCCATGGTCAACTCGGACAAGGGCATCACCAACCTCCACGTTCCGTCCGATGTCATCGTCGATGCCTCGATGCCCGCGATGATCCGCGCCGGCGGCAAGGTCTGGGACGCCGCTGGAAAAACCGGTGACACCCTCGCCGTCATCCCGGATTCCAGTTACGCCGGAATCTATCAGGCCACCCTCGACTTCTGCAAAACGAACGGCGCACTCGATCCAAAAACCATGGGCTCCGTCCCCAACGTCGGCCTCATGGCGCAGGCCGCCGAAGAATACGGCTCACATAACAAGACCTTCGAAATCCCCGCCAGCGGAACCGTGCGCGTCGTGGATGCCGCAGGAAACGTGCTGCTTTCCCACGAGGTCGAGGCAGGCGACATCTGGCGCGCCTGCCAGACCAAGGACGCACCCGTGCAAGACTGGGTAAAACTCGCCGTCAAACGCGCCCGCGCCACCGGTGATCCCGCCGTTTTCTGGCTGGACAAGAACCGCGCTCACGACGCCCAGATCATCGCCAAAGTCGAACGCTACCTCAAAGACCACGACACCACCGGACTCGACCTCCGCATCCTGCCGCCCGCAGAAGCCTGCACGTTTTCGTTAGAACGCATCGTCCAAGGCAAGGACACCATCAGCGTCACCGGCAACGTGCTGCGCGATTACAACACCGACCTCTTCCCCATCCTCGAAGTCGGCACCAGCGCCAAGATGCTTTCCATCGTCCCGCTCATGAACGGCGGCGGCCTCTTCGAGACCGGCGCGGGCGGATCCGCTCCGAAGCACGTCGAGCAGTTCGTTCAGGAAAACTATCTGCGCTGGGATTCACTCGGCGAGTTCTTCGCACTCGCGCCGTCCTTCGAGCACATCGCGGAAACCTTCAAGCTCCCGAAAGCCAAAGTCCTCGCCGATACACTCGACGCCGCGACCGGCAAGTTCCTCGATCAAGACCGCTCGCCCGGCCGCAAGCTCGGCACCACCGACAACCGCGGCTCGCACTTCTATCTCGCCCTCTACTGGGCCGAAGCTCTCGCCGCGCAAAACAACGACACCGCGCTCCAGTCCATCTTCAAACCCGTCGCCGAGTCCCTCGCCACCAACGAAGAGAAGATCACCGCCGAACTGTTAGCCGTCCAAGGCAAGCCAGTGGACATCGGCGGCTATTACCTCCCGGACGATGCGAAGGCAAACGCCGCCCTGCGCCCGAGTGAGACGTTTAATGGGATCTTGGAGGCCATCTAAACCTTCCGCGAAGATGGTTGACTGCGTGTCCCCACTCACCAATTGCCATGCAGCTAACCAAGGAGCAGAAGGACGCCCGCCTCGCTTTCAACCGGTTGCTGGAGAATTCGTATCTCGCGGACCAACGCTACGACTCCTTGCCCTCATCCCGTGCGGGTAGGATCATCAGCACTGACATCGCCCGATCACTAGATACCCGCTACCGCGATACTCCGGACGGTCAATCCCGTGATCTTGTCCCTGGCTGGGATCTTGCCTGGCGCTACGCTCATGATCGACTTGCCCGGGAAATCCAAAGGCGTGGACATCGGAAAATCATCCGTTTCATGGCGGGTGGGTGGGGTGCTGGCAAAACGCACGCATTGGAACGCGAATTGATTCCAGATCTCTCATGGGACGGGACGCTCCAGCACGGGAAATGGAATCGGGCCATGATCGACCTCGCTCTCTCCCATGGCTGGAAAGTGCAGATCGCGTACGTATTTCGTGACATGGAACTGGCGCTCTATGGTGCTGTGGAGAGGGCTTTCAAAGAAGGCAGAAGTGTGCCGCTTGCAGAGCTTCCTGCCGTTCACCGTGCTGTCCAAAAATCCGTTCTTCAATTGATTCGCAGGTATCCGCCTGGGGCTAGAATGGCCATTCTTCTTCTCCACAATACGGGAGCGAAGGGAGTTGCCGGTCCTGCGCGTATTTTCACACCCACCGAACTTGCCGCAGGCGGGGCATTGCACTATCCTCTCCGCCATGAAGCCTACTACACCGAAATCGCCCGGGAAATCGAAGCGCTCAACCCGTGTGGCCAAGAAGTCCGCCGAAACGCCTGAGCAAATCAATCCGATGATTCCAGCGTGGGCTGAAAAAAGCGCTCTCTCACTTGTGAACTCGCTCTCAGCAGTCCACTACAAAAAGCTCCCAAACCCGATTGGAGCCAAGTAACTCAGTGCTCCATGATAGTGAGGGACGTCTCATTCGCCGAGGAGGCTTTATCTCTACCCGCGTCCGAACGAGCTGAGCTTGTCAAACTACTGATCGATAGTCTTGAAGGCGAGCAACTATCGAATGAGGAAATCCGCGCCGACTTGCAGGATCGCTTCATGAGGCTTCGCTCCGGCGAGGAAAAAGGCATGTCATTCGGTGAGGTTTTCGGTGAAGCCCTGTGACCGCCGTTTTTCAAATCCGAGCCGCTCACAGTTCACA
>JANMLQ010000119.1:0-2311 GCA_031372635.1 Akkermansiaceae bacterium
AAAATCATCCAGCACGCGCTCGCAGGCAGTGGCAAAAAACTCAGCCTCGAACTCGGCGGCAAGGCGGCCAACATCGTGTTCGACGACGCGCCACTCGACCAAGCCGTCGAAGGCATCATCAACGGCATCTTCTTCAACCAAGGCCACGTTTGCTGCGCGGGTTCACGGTTGTTAGTTCAGGAAAGCATCGCGAAGGAAATGCTCGCGCGCTTGAAACGTCGCCTCGCCGTATTGCGCGTCGGCGACCCGCTCGATAAGAACACCGATGTCGGCGCGATCAACTCCAAGGAACAACTCGCAAAGATCAAGGCGCTCGTTCAAAGCGGCATCGACGAAGGCGCGGAGATCCACCAACCCATCTGCAAACTTCCACGCAACGGCTATTATTTTCCACCCACGCTTTTTTCTAACGTCTCGCAAAGCCACCGCATCGCCCGCGAGGAAATCTTCGGTCCGGTGCTCTCCATCCTCACCTTCCGCACGCCGGAGGAAGCCATCGAAAAAGCGAACAACACACCCTTCGGCCTCAGCGCCGGAGTGTGGACCGACAAGGGTTCCAAGATTCTCATGATGGCTTCCCGCCTCAAAGCCGGCGTCGTCTGGGCGAATACCTATAACAAGTTTGATCCCTCATCTCCGTTCGGCGGCTACAAGGAATCCGGCTTCGGAAGAGAAGGCGGGAAACATGGCCTGCTCGACTACGCGTCGCTCCGATGAGACACAAGACTTCAGGACACAAGATGAAGAGAGCGAGGATCGACATCCCGGCCATAGCCAGCACATGCTCTTCATAGGTGCCTAGGTGAACCGTCGTAGAATCAATCAATCCCCAGACGCAGATCCCTTAGGCTCCACAGTGTTCCGTTCGCCGCCGCCCCACCGCCCTTGAGCCTCCTCGCGCCATCTTTGCGCTTCGGGCCGAATCGTTCCCGCGCACTGGCAAAGGCCTCATTCACGAATTCCTTGCTGCCGATCACCGCGCCATCCGTGAAATACCTTACCCGGCAGCGCAGCATTTTCGCTATCCTCAGATCCTTCAACACGGATTCGTTGTCCTCGTTTTCCAGCAGTTCCGCCGTGTTCTTCATGGTTTGCCCGAGATCTTTTGCCGATTGAGAAACCTCTGCACGTCCGGGTTTCTTGCCTAGCGCCAGTCCCATCAAACGCCGATACAAACGCGAGACTTCCTGCCATTTTTCCGCCTCATATACCACACCCTGATCGCAGAAATACGCACGCACCAAGCCCTCACGCGCCTTCTTGCCGTTCCCCTTCTTGCCGCCGCCCACCGCTTCCCCATAACTGCTCCAGCGATAGTCTGCCGGATCCCTCACCATCCCCGCGCGTACCGGGTTCAAGTCGATGTAAGCCGCCATCGTCCGTGCCGCCACGCCGTCTTCCACGATAACGCTCTTGAAGCGATCCTCCCACAGCGTTCCCGAGCGCGAGTGCGAACGGTTGAACCACTGGGTAAACCGTTGCAAAAGACCTTTCATGAATTCTCCCAAATCCTGCATGCGGTAGGTGAAGCGCTTGTGGATCGCTTCCTCAGCCTCGTTCATCCCGCTATCACTCGAGTGAACCGCCGCTCTCGCATCCACCAATTCTTGGGCCACTCCAGCCACGAAGACCTCGCCGTAAATCGCCGAAAGCCGCTTCATCAATTCATCATCCGAAATCCCGCCCCCAGGCATCGGAGGGATCTCCAGGAGAAGATGGAAGTGATTGTCCATCAAGCAGTAAGAAACGGCCCGGCACCCCGTGAAATTCTCCTGCATCCGCATCAAGGTGCGGAACTTTTCTTTCTCTTCGGTCCCCAGCACAAACCGCCGGTCCACAACGCGACTAATCACATGGTAAAGCACCGGTTTCCCGGCGGATTTTCGCCACTCAGCCAGCCAACGCGCCTTTCTTAGTAGGGAAAACTATCGAGGCGTAGGAGCGTTGGCGAGAAAACACTTTGATTAAAGGCCCGTCCCTCAGTTATTGCTCTCCCGCCCCGCAGACCACATCACCCTCCGCAAGATCGTCGATGCCGTAGAGCCCTCCCAACTCCAAAACACCGCCCTCACCGAAGGCGAATCCGGCCCAGCCGTCCGCCGCGCTTGGGAAACCATCTCCTCTAAGCTCGCCGCAGACCTCGACACCATCACCCTCAGTTCCCTCGCCAACCCAGTCTCCGACCCGATGTTTTATATCTAACTCCGGCACGCCACGGGAACATTGACACCCCCCCGCCCTTTTGCCTAAGAAGGGCTTACATTAAACCCATGAGTATTTCAACCCGCACACTCGCGGCAGCTGGCAGCGC
>JANMLQ010000149.1:0-12415 GCA_031372635.1 Akkermansiaceae bacterium
CCTGCCGGTTCAGAAGATGCCCCGCTTGCAGGTTCCGCCTCGCGGCTTCATCCCGGACATCTCTTTCGGTCGCGAACCGTCTAATTCGACCGGCGGGACTTTCACCCGCGTGGCTTCCGGCTTCCCCGGCGCACACCTGAACTCCGAAGTTGATTCGTGCACTGAGCCCGAAAACAGAAATTGAACCACGGATTATGAAGAGGTTGAGGGAAGACTTTCCAATTCTGTTTGGTGCATTCTTAAATCCGTAAAATCCGTGTAATTTGACTCAAGAATTCAGATCACCAGTTCGTCCATCTCCGCTGCGCTCCGATTGTGGTCAAAAACCCAACCAATGCCCCTGCTAATTCGGAATTAGGGTTCAGTGGTGCTCAGTGTTTCAGTGGTTGAAAATGCCCTAATTGCCATCCAACTTCGGAGTTCGGGTTGAAGCGGTCTGGTTTTTCCCGAAAAAAACGCCCGCCTCCACGAGGGAAGGGGGCGTTGGTGAAGTGAGTGACGTTTTACTCGCCGAGGCCGAAGCGGACGAAGCGGGTGACGCTGAGTGTGTCACCAAGCTCCTTGCTCTTGGCTTCGAGAAGGGCGGAAACCTTGATGTCCGCGTCCTTGACGAAGCCTTGTTCGAGGAAGCAGCTTTCTGCGAAGAACTTGCCGATTTGGCCCTTGAGGATGTTCTCGATGATGTTGGCGGGCTTGCCTTCGGCCTCGAGACGGGCGCGAAAGATGTCGAGTTCGTTGTCCACCACGGACTGCGGGATGTCGTCACGGGAAAGCCCCTTCGGCGCGCAGGCGGCGATGTGCAGGGTGAGATCCTTGATGAGTTCCTTGAAGGCATCGTTTCCTGCGGACTCGGGCTTGGTGGTGCCCACTTCGAGCAGCACGCCGACTTTGCCACCGAGGTGGATGTAGGATGCGACGACTCCGCCCGGCGCTGCGTCATAACGCACGTATTTGCGGAACTGAAGGTTTTCGCCGACTTCGCCGACCTTGGCCTTGATCGTGTCTTCGATGCTTTGTTCGCCGTGTTGCACGGTGAGAGCAGCGGCGTGATCGGCGGCGTTGGATTTGGCAAGTGCATCGGCGATCTCGGCGACGAAGGCTTGGAAGCTTTCGTTTTTGGAAACGAAGTCGGTTTCGCAGTTCACTTCGAGCAGGATGCCGGAAGTGGCGTTCGCGTTGATGCGAGCAGTGATGACGCCTTCGTTGGCAGCGCGGTCGCTCATCTTGGCGGATTTCATGATGCCACGCTCGCGCAGCAGTTTGATGGAGGCTTCGATGTCGCCGTTGGTTTCAGTGAGGACTTTTTTGCAGTCCATCATGCCGGCGTTGGTTTTGTCGCGGAGTTCTTTGACGATTGATGCGGTGATCATGTGGGAAAATGGATGTGGTGTTGGGAGAGAAAAACGGGCGGCCCGTCGGGAGACGAGCCGCCCGTGTGAGAATTCTGTTAGCTCTTGCGGGCGGCGACCATGGCATCCACCAAGTTCTGGAGGATGATGCGGATCGAGCGGATCGCATCGTCGTTGCCTGGGATGGGATATTGAACGAGGGCCGGGTCGGCATTGGTGTCCACCAGGGCAACGATCGGGATGTTGAGGCGGCGGGCTTCGGCGACGGCGATGGTTTCGCGGGCGGAGTCCACGATCACGACGGCATCGGGCTTTTTGTCCAAGTCACGCACGCCACGAAGGTTGCGCAGGAGTTTTTCACGCTCGCGGCCGAGAGCGGCGAGTTCCTTTTTGGACATGGCCTTGAACTCGGGCTGCTTCTCGATGTTTTCGAGATACTTGAGACGCTCGACCGACTTGCGCACGGTGAGGGTGTTGGTGAGCATGCCGCCGAGCCAGCGGTGATTGACGTAGTGTTGGCCGGTGGCCTCCGCAGCTTCGCGGATGGCGTCCTGTGCCTGGCGCTTGCAGCCGACGAAGAGGACTTTTTTGCCCTTGGCATTGAGGTCCGCGAGAAACTCAGCGGCCTTGTCGAGCTGCTGGACGGTTTTCTCAAGGTTGATGATGTAGATACCGCCTTTGTCCTTCATGAGGAAGGGCTTCATGCGCGGATTCCATTTTTTGGTTTGGTGGCCGTAGTGGACGCCGGCGTCCACCATTTCATTGATGAGTTCGTTGATCATTGGATGCTTGGTTTTCCCGCCTTGATTCAGGACGGGCGATTCTTGAAGACCTGCCGCATGAGGATTTCCCCGGATCTTCGTTGGTGGTTTAGCGGCGCTAGGGGGCGCACGGGGTATGGAAATCCCCTTGGCTTGGCAAGGGGAAACTCGGTGAAAATCAGGGTTCCGGGGCGGAGGAGTTTCCCAAAATCCAAGCTGAGGCGCGATCGCTGGAGTGACTCACACCGGCCTCAGCAGATACCCGGCGACCCAGCCTTGCGCGCCGTTTTCATGGCGGCACCAGTGCCAGCCGTGGATTTGACGCAGCGATTCGAGCTGGTCGCCACGGCGGATTTTCAGGACGGTGGGATCAAACGAAGCGGTGGCGGTGAAACGACCGTCGCCCAGCGGCTTGAGGATTTCCTCGGGCACGTAGCCGTCGTTTCCTTTCGCATCAGTGGCCCAGATCCAGCCGGGCCAGGTGCGGTCGGCGGCACCGCAGCGGATCTCATTGCCGGGTTGCAGGTGGATCGGGTCGCTGTCTTGTTCCTCGTAGTCTGAATTCGCCGTGAAGTGGGCCATGGTCTCGCAACGAGACAAGCAGCCGCCGTGGAAAATGCGATCCCTGATTTTCACACCTCAGCGCAGGGCTAATTAGTTAGGGAACAATCGCAAAAATTGGATGCGCGTTTAACCCAAAATCCAAAGTTGATTCGTGAATGCCTACCGTAAAACCACTGAAACACTAAGAACCACTGAGGTCACTGACGATATTGATAAAATACGGAAAAGTGCATTGCCCATTAGCCCAAGAAAATCAGTTTCTTCAGTGGTGCTCAGTGTTTCAGTGGTTAAAAATGGCCGAACTTGCCATCCAACTTCGGAGTTCGGATTTAACCGCGCATGAAAAATCCCTAGCTTGATCGCCCTGTGCTCAGCGCTCTCTGGTGTCGTACGGTTTATCGGAAACCACCCAGTCCTGAGCCAGTACGCGAATGATCATGAACTGCCGCTCATCTCCTCCATCCGGGCGGCTGATTTCCAGTGTGGCCCGGCCGAGTCTCCGCCCGATGCCGAGAAGGTCTTCACCCGCCGACATGATGCGCTCCATCGCTTTTGCCTGTTGTGAGTCCTTGCTGCAATATCCCATCAAGATCGTCTCATGATCGGGGCTGGCCATCCCGTAACAGATCCACTTTTCCTCATCCTTGTAATCTCCGTTGTAATAACTGTCCGGCGCCACCATCACGCGCACGACTGCCTTCACAGGCTTATTTCTGATGATCTCACTCCACTGTGGATTCACCGTGCGGGCGAAGGCATCGAAATCCACTTTCCAGTGTCCCTTATCATCCGGCGTGAGAAAAGCCAGGCGGCTGCGAAATTCTTTCTTCAGCGTCTTGAAATGCACCTGCACTCCATCCAGCAGCATGCCGTTCGCGTCCATGCTACTGAGCCATTCGTAGTCGGAAATCGCGCCATCCAGATTCTCCATTTTCCTGAGAAACCCGACAACATCCTCCGGCTTCGTCGTCCCGCAGCGGAACAAGTCCTCGACCTTTTCCGTATCGCGCACGGTCATCGCGTTCTTCACGAGCACCAGCGCCTCGTTTTCGCTGGGCGAGATGAATTCCGATACCACTCGCTCCTCGATCGCGGTCGCGCCCTTCTTTCCGCCGGACGTTTCCGACATGTGATTTCCCGACCTTACCCTCATCCAGAGGGCGAAACATAGGACACCAATGGCAATCGTCATGAACAGTGCAGACCACGCGATCAGCACCCTTTTCCGGTTGATGCGCTCACGGTTTCCACGCGGTCCTTCACCGCGCCGGTGCTTGCGACGGATTCCCTTGGGCAGACCCGTGCCGGGCACACGAGGCACGCGGCCGATGCTCGGCGCATCCCCCTCCGCACGCTCGATGCGTTGGGAGCGCACGGAACGCTGGATGTCTCGCGACTTCATGTTAGATGTGAGGCTAAACGTGGGGTGCGCCGTTTCGCAAGCACGGAAGCCGGGAAATCCCGCCGATTCGCCGCTTGGCAGGAATCATGGAGGCGGCGATGCTCACGGCCATGCCCCGCATCCTGATCACCCTGGGAGACCCCGCCGGCATTGGGCCGGAAGTCATCGCTCTGGCACTCGCCTCCGGTAAACTACCCGGCGGATTCGAGTTCGTCGTGCTCGGGGACAAGACCGCAGGCATACCGGGAAAACCGGACGCTCGCTCCGCCTCCGCCGCCCTCGTCGCCCTCGATCAGGCAGTCGCCGAGCTGAAACAAGGCTCTGCCGATGCCGTCGTCACAGGTCCGGTTTCCAAAGAAGGTCTGCAATCCTTGGGCTTCCCCTTCCCCGGCCAGACCGAGTATTTCGCCCATGCCTTTGGGGTCGATGACTTCGGCATGCTGCTCACCGGCCACACCCTCACCGTCGGTCTCGCGACGATACATGAGCCGCTCGCCATGGTCCCCTCGCTGCTCACCGTGGATGGCATCCGGCGGACCGGCCTGCTCACTGCCGGGTTTCTCAAACGCCGTGGCATCGCCATGCCCCGCATCGCCGTCGCCGGGCTCAATCCCCACGCCGGGGAAAACGGTGCGTTCGGCGATGAGGAAACGCGCATCATCGCGCCCGCCATTCGACTCCTGAACGAATCCGGCGTGGCTGTTTTCAGCGGACCTGCGGTGCCGGATGCGGTTTTCCGCGATGCCGCTCAGGGAAAACACGATGCCGTCATCGCCATGTATCACGATCAGGGTCTCATCCCGCTCAAGCTGTTAGATTTTGAAAACGCGGTGAACGTCACGCTCGGTCTGCCGAAGCCGCGCACCAGCCCGGATCACGGAACCGCATTCGCCATCGCCGGGAAAAACCAGGCAGACCCCTCGTCCATGATCGCCGCCATCCGCCTCGCGTGCGCACTCGCGTAAGCACTCAATCCCTACGCCCGCGCCCTTGATAGAAAACCGCGAAGATCGCAAAACACACCGCGATCATCGCGCCCAGCAATCCCCAGAACACATCCCAACCACGGCCATCCGCAGTCACCAAATGCGTGCGCATCCAGCCGCACAGCACCGCGCCGATCAACGGCCCGAGTCCGCCCGACACCATCGCCAGCAAGCCCTGCGCCTGCCCCTTCAGCCCTGGCTCCACCCGCCGGTCCAGAAACACCTGCGCCGTGATGAAGTAGAACGTGTAACAAGTCCCATGCAGCGCGATGCCCGCGATGTGCCAGCCGATCAGCCCGGTGCTTCCCGCCACCGCACTCATCGCGAAACGCAGCACGGAAAGCCCCAGCGCCCACAGCAGCACCGTCTTCACCCGATAGCGCGTCATCGCCGCGCCTACTAACAGCATGCTCGCCACTTCCAGCACCTGCGCGATGGTCATCGTGCCCGTCGGGTGCATGTCGCCCAGCTCCTTGAGCTGCTCCGGCGCATACATGTAGAACGCCTGCAGCGGAATCGAAAACAAGGCCGTCACCACGAAGAACACACGGTGATCTCGCTGTTTCATCAAACTGAAAGCATCCAGCCCGAACCTGCTTTTCCACGATGTGGCCGAGCCAAGCGGCGGCGTGTGCGGCAGCATGAATGCCATCAGCGCCGCCATCACCCGCGACACCCCCGAGGCATAACCCGCCAGCGGACTCGTATCCGCATGCAGCAGGAAACTCGTAATCAACCCGGCCGCCACCCAGCCGATCGTGGCCCCCACCCGCACCAGCGGAAACTGCCGCTCGCCATGCGATAGACCAGTGAGCGCAACCGTCGCCAGCAGTCCCCAGGTAGGCGCGGAAAACAACGAGTAAAGTCCTAACAGCACGATGAACCACAGCGGATGCCAACCCGCATCCAGACAGCCGAAGGCCGCCACCAGCAGCAACGAGCAGATCAGCGAGAACCACGCCACCAACCGGTCCGCCGGCACCCGTTGGTCCGCCAATGCCCCACCGATGAGCGGCGAGACCAGCGCACACAAGGGCGGCACCACGAACACCGCCGCCACCCAATCACCAAGACCCCGCGCGTTCAGGATATTCGTCAGCGCAGGCACCCAGAAACCCGGAGTCATCCCTTGGAAAAAGAACACCACCCACAAGGATGTGAAAATCATCCTCGGCTCGCTTCTGCTGATGTTCCACTCCTCGCGCACCTGTGCCCCGTATCCCAGCCACGCACGCCGGTCAATTGGAGCGAGGTTTTCATTCAACCAAGGGGAGCACACGCGCCGCCGCGTGTGGTTTTCGACGCCCTCGTCGAAAACATGCGTCTGCAACCATTGGATTTCTCCTTTGAGTCGAACGAAGAGCGTTCGCGACCTCAAAATATTAGCCGCCTTAATGAGACGATGGCGTCTCATTCGACACGCGAGGGCGCGTGTGCTCCCCATGGGAGCGAAGCACGCCCGGCTGGATTCGAACCAGCGACATTCCGCTTAGAAGGCGGATGCTCTATCCAACTGAGCTACGGGCGCTTTGGGAGGAAGGATGTAGCAGGCCGCCGCCGCCCTGTCAAAATCCGCTTGGTGTCTTTTGCGGGAGCGGATTTAGCAAGCCGACATCGGCTGAATGCGCGCGATCTGATTGCCCTTTTCAATTTCCACTCGCTCTATTTCGTAAGCCATTTGGAGGCGAAGGAAATAACCGGGCGCGATACCGTAGAATTTGCTGAGACGGAGATCATACTCCGGTGTGCAACGGCGGTGCCCCTTTTTCATCTGAGTGAGGTGGGAGGGCGGGATGCCGGTAGCGGTGGCGACACGCACCTGTGGAGCGAGGTTTTCTTCCAGGATTTCCCGTAGGGTCTCGGCAAAGTAATTCTGAAGTGGAAGCCGCTCGGGAATCTTCTTGGTTTTCATAAGGTGTGTGAGGTTTCAGTGGTAATCGGTGATTCTCACTTGGCTGGCCTGACCATTTTCCCAGCGGAAAACGATGCGCCACTGGTCGTTGATGCGTATAACGTGTAGTCCGGCGAGATCACCCTTGAGTGCAATGCCTTTAAGGATACGGATCGCGGTTCCAAGCGCCCGTCATGGGCGAAACTTTGGACTGCGGCGGGCATCGCCGCTTTGAGGCTAACGCGTGCGTTTTCCCGGAAGCTTGAGCATTCAACGCAGGCATGATGCGGGCGGCTCTTGTGATTGGGAACAGGCCGCTAAGCGAAACGAACTCCACCGCCAAAGCGGCGATGCCCGCCGCAGTCCAAAGTTTCCGGACGCTTCGATTGCCAATCTTTAAAGGCATTGCCCTTGAGTAAATGCAGTTGGTTGCCGGGCGATCTTCGTGGTTACCTTGCAGGGTATGCTTTCAATCACGCATGGCCAAGCCATACCCCGTGAAAGCCATGGTTTTGAGATTCCCGTCCCGCGTTTCACTCCCTACGCTCCCTCCCATGCGCACTGCGGTTTACGCCGGATCGTTCGATCCTCCCACCAACGGCCACCTCTGGATGATCGAGCAAGGACTCGCCATGTTCGACCGTCTCATCGTCGCCATCGGCAACAACCCGTCCAAGCGCTACTCGTTCACCGTGGAGGAACGGCTGGAACTACTGCGCCTCTCCACGCAGCCCAGCGACAACCTCGTGATCGCCCATTTCGACAACCGCTACCTCGTGGACTACGCACGCAAGCGCGACGCACGCTATGTGTTACGCGGCATCCGCTCGTCCAGCGACTACGAATACGAGCGCGTCATGCGCCACATCAACGCCGACATGGCCCCGGAAATCACCACTGTCTTCCTGATGCCGCCGCGAGACATCGCGGAGGTTTCCTCCAACATGATCAAGGGGCTCACCGGTCCTCAAGGCTGGGAGGAAACGGTGCGCCGCTACGTGCCGGAACCGGTCTTCCGGAAAATCTCCGCACGCGCAGCAAGCGAACGCTCGCATGATCCCGACATCATGCCGTGACGCGCGGCCTGATCGGTGGGCACGGCTCCGGACGGTATTGCAGCACTTACTCTATCGTCCGCATGCCGTGAGCCAGATGGGGAAACGGTTTGCCTGCCGCTTGCTCCCGCTTTAGAACTTCAGCGTAACGCCATGTCCGACAAACCGTTCGTTTACCAAGACCCCTTCCCGCTCGGCCCCGATCCCACCGAATACGAACTGATTTCGACCGAGCATGTTTCTGTGACCGAGTTCGAGGGCAGGTCGGTACTGAAGATCGCGCCCGAGGCTCTCACGCTGCTCTCCGCAGAGGCGATCAAGGCGATCAATTTCACGCTGCGTTCCGCGCACCTCGCGCAGGTGGCTGCCATCCTCGATGATCCAGAAGCCTCGGAAAACGACCGCATGGTCGCCCTGATGATGCTCAAGAATGCAGAGATCGCCGCCCACGGCATCCTCCCATTCTGTCAGGACACCGGCACCGCCACCATCGTCGGCAAGAAAGGCCAACAAGTCTGGACCGGCTGTGACGACGCGGAGTTTCTCTCGAAGGGAATCTATCAGACTTACATCCGGGAAAATCTACGCTACTCGCAAACCGCGCCGCTCACGATGTATGACGAGGTGAACACCCGCACCAACCTGCCCGCGCAGATCGACCTCTACGCCACCGAGGGCGATGCCTACAAATTCCTCTTCGTCACCAAGGGCGGCGGCTCGGCGAACAAGACTTATCTCTATCAGGAAACCAAGGCGCTGCTCAATCCCGCGCGCCTCAAAGAGTTCTGCACGGAGAAGATGAAATCGCTCGGCACCGCCGCCTGCCCGCCTTATCACCTCGCGTTTGTCATCGGCGGCACCTCTGCGGAGAACTGCCTGAAAACCGTCAAGCTCGCCTCCACCAAATACCTCGACGAACTACCGACCACCGGCAACGAGCATGGTCGCGCGTTCCGCGATCTCGAATTGGAAAAGGAGCTGCTGGCCCTAGCGCGCGAGACCAACATCGGCGCACAGTTCGGCGGCAAATACTTCGCGCTCGATGTGCGCGTCATCCGCCTGCCGCGTCACGGCGCTTCCTGCCCGGTCGGCATCGGCGTTTCCTGCTCGGCGGACCGACAAGCCAAGGCGAAGATCACCAAGGACGGCATCTTTCTCGAAAAACTCGAAAAGAACCCCGGTCGTTTCATTCCTGAAAAATACCACGACTGGAAGTTCAAGGGCGTGCCTGTGAACCTCGATCTCGGCATGGAGGAAACGCTCAAGACCCTCGGCAAATACCCCGTCACCACCGCCATCGCCCTCACAGGAACGATCATCGTCGCCCGCGACATCGCACATGCGAAGCTCAAGGAAATCCTAGAGAAAGAGGGCGAGTTACCGGACTACTTCAAACAATACCCGGTCTATTACGCCGGCCCCGCGAAGACCCCCGCAGGCATGGCCTCCGGCTCATTCGGCCCCACCACCGCCGGGCGCATGGACAGTTATGTGGATCTCTTCCAATCACACGGCGGCTCGATGGTCATGCTCGCCAAAGGCAACCGCTCCAAAGCCGTGACTGATGCCTGCCACAAACACGGCGGCTTCTATCTCGGCTCTGCTGGCGGACCCGCCGCGCTGCTCGCCCAAGACCACATCAAATCTCAAGAAGTCGTCGCCTTCCCAGAACTCGGCATGGAAGCCGTCTGGAAGATCACCGTCGAGAACTTCCCCGCCTTCATCCTCGTGGACAACAAGGGCAACGACTTCTTCACCCAGCTCAACTCCTGCCCGGTCTGCCACTGATCCTCATCCTCGCATGTCAGGAAATCACGCTTGCCCATCACGAAGACAAGCTGAAGATGGACTCCTACCCCTTATTGGATGGGTGATACGCAAACCCATAACGGCTTTCCATTCTGGCAAACAGTTCAAGTCACAGGATGCGAAGAGTCATTCAAAAGCTAAAGTGAGGGAGCATGGGAAATCCTATCTCATCCGTAGTTCTCTTTTCCTCTTTCCCAACCACGACTGCAGATCCGCCCAGTCACTTCACCGCATAGATGCCGATCTGGTGTTTATCGCAGAGTGCAGCCACCTTATCCTTCTCCAGCAGCAGCGTCTTTCCCGCCTCGATGGTGATGGCGCAGACGCCGGCTTCGGCGCAGGTCTCGATGGTTTGCGGGCCGATGACCGGCACGTCGAAACGCATGTCCTGATTCGGTTTGGAAACTTTCACCAGCATCACGTCCTTGCGGTGGCCGAGTTCGCCGCCCCGTCTGATGCAGCGGTTCGTGCCCTCAAAAGCCTCCACCGCCAGCACCGTGCCGTGGCGCACCACCACGCTCTGGCCGATGTCCAGCGCGCTGGTTTCCTTCGCGATGCGGTAGCCGAAATCCGCGTCAGTGAGCTGGCGTTTTCTCAACGCAGGTCCGCAGACATGGCCGGGGCCGGGCAGAAGATCTTCGAGAAACGTAGTGGCAGCGAGCAGGGTGATGCCGTCCTTGGCGAGTTCGTCCGCGATCGCCCCGAAGAGCGTCTCTGCGTTGCGCTCTTTCAGACGGGCGAGGATCATCAGCGTGCGCAGGTCCGGCCGCAAGTCGAAGAGGTTTTTCGGAGCGATCTGGCCCATCATCACCGCTTCGGTCACGCCCTCGCGCTTGAAGAACTTGATCGTCTTGCCGACTTGGGCGACGCGGAACCACTCGGTGGCATCCGCCAACTCCGCGAGTGCCGGGTTGGTCTCATTTTGAAACGCGGCCACCACCAGCTTTACGCCGGGCGAATTCCTCCGCGCCGCAGTGATGAATGTTTCCGGATAGACTCCGCTGCCTGCGATGATGCCGATGATGCGGGGATGGGCCATGGTTTCAAATACACCCGGTGCCCTGCGGAAAATAGAAAGTAGCGGCTGTGGGACTCGAACCCACACTCGTTAGAACTCGATTTTGAGTCGAGCGCGTCTACCAATTCCGCCAAGCCGCCTTGGTGCGCGGAAACTAGGCCCATCGCCCGGCGGAGAGCAAGCGGATTTCCGGAGCAAATACGCGTGCACGGACCACTCCGCAGGCCGCGAGTCTGGATCCGCGCGACTCTCGGCCCTTGCCATCGCTGTAAGAACTGGCGAGTCTCCAAACATGAGCCAAGATGTCGTCACGCTGCTGCAACAACTCGTCCGCATCCCCTCGGTGAACCCGGACAACGCACCGGGCACTTCCGAAACGGGAGAAGAAACGCTGGCCGTGTTTCTTTCCGGCTGGCTAGAATCCATCGGAGCGGACGTGGTGCTAGAGACGATCAAGCCAGGCAGGCCGAACTTGATCGCACGCTTTGCGCCGCTGGATTGCAGGCCGCGGATTTTGTTAGGACCGCACCTCGATACGGTGGGCGTGGGCGGCATGAGCATCGATCCCTTTGGCGCAGAAATCCGCGATGGCAGGCTTTGGGGCCGTGGCGCGTGCGATACGAAGGGACCGATGGCCGCAATGCTGTGGGCGCTCCACGAAAACCGCGAGCTGCTCGCTGATCTGCCGGTGGCCGTGGATTTTGTGGCCTTCATGGGCGAGGAATCCGGCCAGTGGGGATCGAAGGATTTCACCAAACGCCACGGCGCGGACTACAGCTTCGCATTGGTAGGTGAACCGACCTCGATGGACACGGTGCATGTCACGAAAGGCTCGCTATGGGCGACGCTGCGAAGCACCGGCCGGGCCGCGCACAGCTCAATGCCGGAGAAGGGCGAAAACGCCATCCTCAAACTCACCCGCGCGCTCGACCGGCTGGACCATCATCTCGGCGCGGAACTCGCCACTTACACGCATCCGGTGTTAGGCCGATCCACGCTGAACGTCGGTGTGATCCACGGCGGCTCAAGACCGAACATCGTGCCGGATCTGGCGGAAGCACAGATCGACATCCGCATCACACCTTCGCTCGCCGCGGCGGGCGGCGCGTTGAAACTTCTAACAGACATACTCGCCTTCCACGACCTGCCGGTTGAAATCGTCAACCCTCATGAAAATCCGCCGATGGAGACGGAAGCGGAACATCCCATGGTGAAACGACTGCTTTCTAACGGCTCACAACTCGCGTGCGCGCCATGGTTTTCCGACGCAGCACATCTTTCCAATGGCGGCGTGCCATCCGTCTGCATCGGCCCCGGCTCCATCGAGCAAGCGCACACGGCAGACGAGTTTGTCGAACTCGACGCACTGCGTCACGGCGCGGAGTTCTTCACACGCTTCGTGCGCGGGCTCTCGGACAATTCCTGAATCCGGTAGTTAAATCACGTTACTTGCCAATCAACCACCGAAACACATAGCACCACTGAAGAAACTGTTCTGCAATAAAATGAACCAGCAACTCGACACCCAAGAATGGCCCGCCATCGTATTTCAATATGAGCGCCGCCAGAAGCCACCGGTC
>JANMLQ010000156.1:0-2526 GCA_031372635.1 Akkermansiaceae bacterium
GTCCATCGTTTCCCACCACTGGGCGGCGCCGCTGCCGATGGCGTTTAGCTCAAGCGGTTTTGGAACCATGGTGAGTGCCTGGAAACGCGGACCTGCGGCGAGGTAGGAGCGTTTCATCGCCTCGACAAATGCCTGCGGCCACGGCGCGGGTGTTAGAAAGACGCCCTGCCACTTATCCGGCATGCCGGCGAGCAGCAACGCGAGGCGACCACGCGCGGCAAGGCGGCGGTTTTCTAACGGCACGTCCAGCACATCTTGGGTCCACTCCGCGACTTCTGTTAGAGCCTCTTCCATCGCGAGCAGGCGGGCGGCTTTCTCCGGCTCATCCACGCGGCGGGCGGAGGCGCGCCAAAGGATGCCGCGCACGAGTTCTGCGACGAGTAGGCGGTTGCGCAAGCGCAGTGCCTGGAGGTAGGCTTCAACTGCGGCGTAGGCTTCCTCCCACTCGGTGAGCTCCTCCTCGCTGAGCGGGCGGAGGGTGTCTAGGGAATGACGCGGTGGGCCCATGTTTCGGTGAGGAAATTTTCGCCGCGTTTCAGGCAGCAGCGGAGTTCGACAGGGCCGGTGTCCGCGAGTTTCGCGCCATCGGTGGCGGGCGCGATTTGGAAGGAAACCCGCCAGCGTTCTTCCGGCATCGACTGCACGGTGACTCCCTGGATTTTGATCTTCTCCGCAGTCGGACCCACGGCTTGGACGTTGGCGGTGATCGGAGTATCGCTTTCCTCGGTGAGGGTGGTGCCAGCGAATTCGACGACGATCGTGCGCTGCTCCGGCTGCCAGTCATGCACGCCGCTGCGGGTGGCGACGACATGGCCGCCGGCATGCGAAGGATCGGGGTCCATGGTCCAGTGCTGGCGGTAGGAAAACTCGATGCGGTCGCCGGGTTGCGGTGTTTTGGCTGGCTCCCAGAGAGCGACGATGTTGTCGGTGGACTCGTTTGCGGTGGGGATTTCCATCAACATCACGCGGCCCGCTTCCCAGTCCGATGTCGGCTCGATCCACAGCGATGGACGTTGCTGATAGACGGCCTCTGCATCTTCATAGGCGGAAAACTTACGGTCGCGCTGTAGCAGTCCGAAGCCGGCGCACTTGTCCATGTTGAAGAAGCTGAACTCGAGCTTGCCGGAGTCGTTGCTGAGTGGACGCCATAGACGTTCGCCCGAGCCCATGCGGATGGCGAGTCCGTCCGAGTCATGCACCTCCGGGCGGAAGTCATCGAAGCGCCGCCGTGAATTCTCGCCGAACCAAAACATGCTCGACATCGGCGCGATGCCCAAGCGTTTCACCGCGCGACGCACGAAGATCACCGCCGTCACTTCCATGATCGTTTCGTTTCCCGGATGGACCTTGAAGGCGTAGGCACCGGCGTAGGATGGGCCGTCTAACAGCGCGTAGAAACGCGCGTGGGTCTCACCGGCCTCAGGCTTGCGCAGCCAGATTTCGCGGAAGGTGGGAAACTCTTCGGTCACGCCATCGACGCCGGTGTCCACTGCGATGCCGCGTGAGGAAATGCCGTAGCGTTGATTCTTGCCGAGTGCCTTCCAGTAGCTGGCTCCTTGAAAGGTGACGAGTTCGTCGAAGATGTCCGGCTTGTTGATAGGCGCGTGCAAGCGGAATCCCGCGAAGCCGCCGTCCGGTGGAAGATCGCCGTGTTTCTGGACCAATGGGCCGTAGTTGAAATAGGCCTCTGCCAGGCGGATCTGCTGGAGGTGCTTATCGGTGAATTCATTCAGCGTCACCGGCTCGCGATAAATGTAGCCGGGGTGGAAAAACATCGCGCGGAAAGGCAGGTTGTCCGCCGCCCACAATGCTTGATTCGGATTGAAGCGGATGTCGCGATATTGATCGTAGGTCAGGCCGCTCATCCAGGCTGGCAGCTTGTCGGCACCGGCTGCGACGTAGGGTTTGTTCGCGAGATCGCGGGCGCGACTCTGGATGTTGTCGAATCCGAGATCCTCGCGTTCCCAGGTCTGACTGAAGGCGACGGAACCGAGTGCGAATGTAGCGATGAGGGTTTGAATCCTTGGCACAGCAGCGTCATAGGGCGGATGTGGCCATTCCGTCAAGAATGGCGATTTGGATTTCTTTCAGGGAAATCAGGTTTTTTAACCCGAACTCCAAAGTCGGATGGCAAGTTCGGGCATTTTCAACCACTGAAACACTGAGCACCACTGAAGGAACTGATTTTCTTGGGCGAATGTACAACGCGCTTTTCAGTGTTTCATCATCATCGTCAGTGACCTCAGTGGTTCTTAGTGGTTCTTAGTGGTTCTTAGTGGTTCTTAGTGGTTTTACGGCAGGTATTCACGAATCAACTTCGGAGTTCAGGTGTGCACCGGGGAAGCCGGAAGCCACGCGGGTGAAAGTCCCGCCGGTCGAATTAGGCGGTTCGCGACCGAAAGAGATGTCCGGGATGAAGCCGCGAGGCGGAACCTGCAAGCGGGGCATCTTCTGAACCGGCAGGCCATAACGAAAGTAAACCCCATCCAATGAGCATCGAAACCGAAAGCACCGGAAAGCCGAGCC
>JANMLQ010000159.1:0-3853 GCA_031372635.1 Akkermansiaceae bacterium
GATCTTCGTCGGTAACGGGTGATTCTGTTTGTGCGATCACCGCGTCCAGCGCCTTCCGATAGACGCGAGTGACGGCGGTGACGTATTCAGGCGACTTGAGCCTGCCCTCGATCTTGAACGACTTCACTCCGGCTCTAACAATATCCGGGATCAAATCCACAGCCGCGAGATCCTGCGGACTGAGAAGGTAGCGCACCTCTCCCAACTCACGCGTTTCGCCATCGACGACGATTTCATACAGCATCCGGCATGCCTGCGCGCACTCGCCACGGTTCGCACTGCGCTGGCCGAGCGACTCACTCGTCAGGCACTGGCCGGAATAGGCGACGCACAACGCACCATGCACGAAGACTTCAAACGGCGTCCTGACATGCTGAAATCTCTCGATCTCTCTAACGGAAAGCTCGCGAGCCAGCACCGCGCGTTCCATCGGAAACAACGACTCGATAAACGCCAGCCCTTCCGGCGAGGTAATCGTCATCTGTGTGGATGCGTGCAGCTCCACATTCGGAGCCACCGTGCGCGCCAGCTTCGCGAGACCGAGATCCTGAATGATGAGCGCATCCACCCCGGCGGCGGCGATTTTCCGTAGCTGCGCTTCGGCGGCATCCAGCTCACGCGTGAAGATCAGCGTGTTCATCGTCACGAAGCCCTTCACACCGTGGCGGTGCAGGAACTCCATCAACTCCTCCAAATCCGCATCGATGAAATTATCCGCACGCAGACGCGCATTGAATCTCGGCAGGCCGAAGTAAATCGCATCCGCTCCGGCGGCCACCGCAGCACGGGCGCAGTCCCAATTTCCCGCAGGGGAAAGCAGCTCAGGAGTGGCGGAGACATTCATGCGCGGAATGAACCACGCAGCGGCGCGGATGGACAGAAGGGAATTTCTCATGACGCCGCAGCGCGGATTTTGCAACTTCTACGCCACGCCGTAGTTTCAATGCCATGCTCCCGAAAGCCGACAACCACTGGACCATTCTCGAAGCGGCGCACCTACTCAACCGCGCCGGATTCGGCGGCAGCCCACAGGAAATCAAAGCCCTTCACGCCCTCGGTCGCGAGAAGGCCGTCGATTCTCTGTTAGGCGCGGCGGAAGAACCCGCAGCATCCCCGCTGCCCACATGGGCAAACACCGAGCAAGCCATCGCAGACATGCGCATGCGTATGGAGCAGCGGCGGAATCTGATGAAAAGCACCCGCGGCCTCAGTGCAGAACAGGCCGAGGAAAAACGCCGCGAGGCCTTCAAGGAAATGCAGCGGGAAAACCGCGAGCGCGCCCTCGAAGCACAAGCGTGGTGGTTCCGCCGCATGCTCAACTCCACTTCCCCGCTGCGCGAAAAAATGACGCTCTTCTGGCACGATCATTTCGCCACCTCCATCCAGAAGGTGAAGCAGCCGGTGCTGATGATGAACCAAAACGAGCTGTTCCGCAAAAACGCCTTCGGCAGCTTCAAGGATCTCACGCAGGCCATCCTCATGGACCCTGCCATGTTACTTTATCTCGATACCGAGAACTCGCGCAAAGGCCGCCCTAACGAAAACTTCGCACGCGAGGTGATGGAACTCTTCACCCTCGGCGAGGGCCACTACACCGAGCAAGACATCCGCGAGTCCGCGCGCGCCTTCACCGGCTATCAACTCAGCCGTTCCACCGCAAACGTCACCCACACCCGCAAGCAGTGGGATGAAACGGACAAAACCATCTTCGGAAAAACCGGCCCCTTCAACGGCAGCGACGTCATCAACATGATCTTCGAGAAACCCCGTCCCGCGCGCTTCATGGCGGAGAAACTCTGGGAGTTCTTCGTCTATGACAAGCCGACGAGCGCAGCGCTCGACATGCTCTCCGCCACGCTCCGAAAAGCAGACCATCAAATCGCACCGTTGCTGCGCGAGATTTTCCTCTCCAAAGAATTCTATTCAGAAGCCTCCATCCGCTCGCAGATCAAGTCCCCGGTGCAGTTCCTCATCACCTTGTTCAAGCAACTCGAAATCACCAATCCACCCACGGGTTTCCCCATCAATGCCGAACAACAACTCGGCCAAATCCTATTCATGCCGCCCAACGTCGCAGGCTGGGACTGGGGCCAGGCATGGATCAACACCAACACCCTGCTCACCCGCTACAACCTCGCCGGATTCCTCACCAAGGGCTCGTTTCAAAACGCCAACGACAGCAAGAGCGACGATGACTCGATGGAAATGATGGAGCGCGTCAAAACCCCCGGCATGGCTCGCGCCCCCAAGCTCATGGGCCGCAATTGGAAAGGCCCGGACTACGAAAAAATCACTCCCCGCCCGCTGCGCGAAAAACCGGAGGAACTCGTGGACGCACTCATCTTCCGCTTCTTCCAAGGCACCCTGCCCGACAAAGCCCGCGGCTCCTTCATCGAATACGCCGTTTCCAAAAAAGGCGTCGTCTTCACCGATAGCGAGACCGCCGAACTCTGCCACCTCATGCTCAGCACGCCCTACTATCAACTCTGCTGATCGCATCCCAATTTCAAATCTCAAATTTCAAATCTCAAATCCAATCCCCACCATGAAAACTCGCCGTGAATTCCTCCGCTCCACCGTGCTTGGCGCATCCGCCGCATGGACCGTGCCGATGTTTGTCGAGCGCACCTTCGGCCAGCTCCACAACGCGTCCAAGGATCTCGCCGTCCAAGGCGTCACCGGAAAGGACGACACCATCCTCGTCGTGCTCCAACTCGCCGGTGGCAACGACGGACTCAACACACTCGTCCCCTATGCCGACGACACCTATCAGAAATCGCGACCCCGCCTCGCGAAGAAGGAGAAGGACATCATCAAGCTCAGCGACTACGCAGGACTCAACTCGTCGATGCCATACCTCGGCTCGCTTTTCAAAGAAGGTAATCTCGGCATCGTCCAAGGCGTCGGCTATCCGAATCCAAACCGCTCGCACTTCGTCTCCACATCCATCTGGGAAACCGGCGACACGAAAAACCGCTCCGCCACCGGCTGGCTCGGTCGTTACTTCGACAACGCCTGCCCCGGTGCCGATCCCACCGTCGGCATCAGCTTCAACAAGACCCAGCCCGAGAGTTTCGGCGCAATGAAAAACCCAGGTGTCTGCCTCAACACACCCGAACTCTACCGCTGGATTCACGGCGGTGGCGAACAGGCGCAAGCCGAGCAGTTCTTCGCCAAACTCAACCAGCCCGATGATGACGACGACGCCCCGGTGGACGGCGCATCCATCGCCATGCCCGCCGGTGGTAAACCCGGCGGCATCAGCGGCGAAGCCAATCTCGCCTTCCTCGAACGCGTCGCCCTCGATGCCCGCGTCAGCTCCAAGAAGATCCTCGAAATCGCCGCCAAACACAAAACCACCGTGCGCTACGACGGCTCCCCGCTCTCGCGAAACCTCAACCTCGTCTCACGCATGATCGCCGGTGGCATGCCCACCCGCGTCTATTACGTCAGTCACGGCGGCTTCGATACCCACAACCAGCAAATCAACTCCCACGACCGTCTGTTAGCTCAACTCGATGACGCCTTGAAATCCTTCTTCGCCGATCTCAAACAACAGGGCAACGACAAGCGCGTCGTGCTCATGACCTTCTCCGAGTTCGGTCGCCGCGTTTCGGAAAACGCCAGCGCCGGCACCGATCACGGCAAAGCCTCCTGCCTCTTCCTCGCAGGCCCCGGCGTGAAAGGTGGCCTCCACGGCAAACACCCCAGCCTCACCGATCTTCACGAAGGAGACATCCAGCACACCGTGGATTTCCGCAGCGTTTACGGCAGCCTCCTAACAGACTGGCTCCGCGCCCCCGACCTCATGCCCATCCTCGGCGCGAACTATCCAAAGCTGCCACTAATCGGC
>JANMLQ010000177.1:0-31739 GCA_031372635.1 Akkermansiaceae bacterium
TACCGGCGACTACAAGCAGAGTTGGAAAGATGCGTCGGAGTTTTTCCAGAAATCCATCACGTCCGAAGCATGGAGCGATACCTTGACGAAATTCCGCAAGCCGCTGGGAGCGCTGAAGTCGCGGAAGATCCGGGACATGAAGGAGGCGAAGTCGCTTCCGGGTGCGCCGGATGGAAAGTATTGGGTCATTCAGTTTGATGCGTCATTCGCCGCAAAAGCAGAAGCTGTGGAAACGGTGACGTTCATGTTGGAGAAGGATGGTTCTTGGAAAGCCGCTGGTTATTTCATCCGCTGAGAGAGATGAATCCAAGAGTGGAAGTCCATTGATTGATCCGGCAATTTTTAACCTCAGATTACACAGATTACACAGATTTTTTCCCACTCATTGACCGTCAACTCTCCAAGCAAGGACCGTGTCCCATCAACTCTTCAAAATCTGTGCTCTCTGTGTAATCTGTGGTTCAATTCTGGAATTCAGATTCAAACGCTGATGCCCGCTGCACCCGATGGATTTTTTGCGACGACGCGCTGGACGATGGTCCGCACGGCGGGAGCTTCGGCGGATGAGGCGTTGGAGTCGTTGTGTGATGCGTATTGGTTTCCGCTCTATGCTTATGTGAGGCGGCATGGGTTTTCTAAAGAGGATGCGGAAGATCTGACACAGGCGTTTTTTGCGAAGCTGCTGGAGCGGCGAGATTTCGCGGGGCTGAAACAAGAGAACGGGCGCTTCCGAGCGTTTCTGTTAGCGGCTTTGAAACATTTTCTCGCCAACGAGCGCGACCGCGTCGGACGCTTGAAGCGCGGTGGAAACATCACGCATCTGTCACTGGATTGGCAGAGCGCGGATACGCAGTTCCAGATCGCGGATGGCGCTCAGGTTCCGCCGGATGCGGCGTATGATCGTGAGTGGGCGGTGGCGTTGTTAGGGCGGGTGGTCGTGCGGCTCGGTGGGGAATTTTCCGCAGAGGGAAAGACGGAACGATTCGATGTCATGAAGCCGTTTCTCACGATGGGAAAAGGCGAGATTCCGTATGCTTCGGCGGCGGAAGCGTTGTCGATGGATGAAGGTGCGCTGCGGGTGGCGGTGCATCGTTTGCGGAAGCGATACCGCGAGTTGTTGCGGGCGGAAATCGCTCACACGCTATCGGATCCGGCGATGGTGGAGGAGGAGATGGCGGTTTTATTGGGGGCGTTCGGGTGAGCGTGGCGGTGGATTGCATCTGCCATGCCAAATTCATTGATGGGCTTGGCGGATGCAATCCGCCGCCACGGATCATCCCAGAATCTGCGCGAGCACGTAGGGGAGGATGCCGCCGGCTCGGTAGTAGTCTTTCTCCACCGGGGTATCGATGCGGACGACGACGGGGATGTCGAAGCTGGAGCCGTCGGCCTTGTGGACGCGGAGGGTGGCTTGTTGCATCGGCTTGAGATCGTTGTCGATGCCGAGGAGGTCGAAGGTGGCGTCGGCGAGGTCTTTGACTTTGTCGTAGTCCGCTTTGTCCACGAAGTTGCATGGCAGCACGCCCATGCCGACGAGGTTGCTGCGGTGGATGCGCTCGAAGGATTTGGTGACGACGGCTTTGACTCCTAACAGGTTGGTGCCCTTAGCTGCCCAGTCGCGGGAGGAACCCATGCCGTAGTCTTCTCCGCCGAGGATGATGGTAGGGGTGTTTTGTTGCTGATAGTTGGAAGCTGCGTCGTAGATGGCTTGAGTTTCACCGTTGATTCTGGTGACTCCCCCTTCGATGCCGGGGACCATGAGGTTTTTGATGCGGACGTTGGCGAAGGTGCCGCGGGTCATGATGCGGTCGTTGCCACGGCGCGAGCCGTAGGAGTTGAAGTCGGCGAAATCGACGCCTTTCTCGGTGAGGAAACGTCCGGCAGGGCTGTCTTTCTTGATGGCTCCGGCGGGCGAGATGTGGTCGGTGGTGACGGAGTCTCCGTAGATGCCGAGCGGGCGTGCGCCTTTGATTTCCACGATGTCGCGTGGAGTGGGCGTGAAGCCATCGAAGAAGGGCGGCTCCTGGATGTAGGTGGACTCGCGGTCCCACTCATAGACGTTGCCGGTGGAGGATTTGATGCTGTTCCACTTGGGATTTTGATCAGCGAAGCCGGTGTAGAGGCGTTGGAAAACATCGGGTTTGAGTGACGAATTCATGGCCGCTTCGATTTCGGCGGAACTGGGCCAGATGTCGGCTAGGAAGACGGGTTGGCCGTCGCTGCCGAAACCGAGTGGTTCGTTTTCCATGTCGATATCGACGGTTCCTGCGATGGCAAAGGCGACGACGAGCGGCGGCGACATGAGGAAGTTCGCCTTGATGGATTGGTGGACGCGGGCCTCGAAGTTGCGGTTTCCTGAGAGGACGGAGGCGGCGATGATGTCCTCGGATTTTACGACGTCTTCAATGCCTGCGTCGAGCGGGCCGGAGTTACCGATGCAAGTGGTGCAACCGTAGCCGACGGTTTGGAAGCCGAGTTTGTCGAGTTCGGTTTGGAGGCCGGTTTTGTTGAGGTAGTCGGTGACGACGCGCGAACCTGGGCCGAGTGAGGTTTTCACAGAGGGCTTTACGGTGAGACCTTTGGCGTTGGCTTTTTGCGCTAACAGACCGGCGGCGAGCATGACGCTCGGGTTGCTGGTGTTGGTGCAACTCGTGATGGCGGCGATGAGCACGGAGCCATGGGTGATGGTGTCCTTGATGCCGTTCTTGGAATCGACGCTGACTTCCCATGCAGGATAAGCGGGGCCGGTGCCGGGTTCGGTGACGACGCCAACCTCGGCTCCGAAGGCACGGCCGATGCCAGTGGTTTCGTCAGGAACATTATCGAGTGAGGCGGAAAGGCCGAGTGGCAGTTCTTCGGGTTGCTTGTTGTAACCGTCCGGCGCGGGAGCTGTTAGAAGCGAGGCCCACTTGGTTTTGAGCGATTCGATTTCGATGCGGTCCTGCGGGCGCTTCGGTCCGGCGACGCCGGGTTTGACGGTGGAGATGTCGAGATCGACGATCTGTGAGAACTCGAGCGCGTTTCTATCCGTTGGAATGCCCCAGAGGCATTGGGCCTTGTAGTAGTTTTCGACGGTCTTGCAGAGTTCCGGAGTGCGGCCGGTGCCAGCGAGGTAGCCGGTGGTGATCTCGTCGATGCCGAAGAAACCCATCGTTGCGCCGTATTCGGGGGCCATGTTGGCGATGGTGGCGCGGTCGGGCAGCGAGAGTGCTTTCGCGCCGGGGCCGTAGAACTCGACGAACTTGCCGACGACTTTGGTTTTGCGCAGCAGCTCGGTGACGAGAAGGACGAGGTCGGTGGCGGTGACGCCGGTGGCGAGCGCACCTGTTAGATAAACTCCGACGACTTCAGGAACCAGGAAAGTGACGGGCTGACCGAGCATGCCTGCCTCCGCTTCGATACCGCCGACACCCCAGCCGACAACGCCTAGGCCGTTGATCATGGTGGTGTGCGAATCGGTGCCGACGAGTGTGTCGGGATAAAACACGCCGTCTTTTTCAAGCACGCACTTGGCGAGGTATTCGAGGTTCACCTGGTGGACGATGCCGATGCCGGGGGGAACGACTTTGAAGGTATCGAAGGCTTGCTCGCCCCATTTGAGGAACTCGTAACGCTCGCGGTTGCGGTGGAATTCGAGGTCGAGGTTTTTCTCCAACGACGAGCCGGTGCCAGCGTAGTCCACTTGCACCGAGTGGTCCACGACGAGGTCCACAGGCACGAGCGGCTCGATCATTTTCGCGTCCTTGCCCATGCCATGCACGGCGGAGCGCATGGCGGCGAGATCGACTAACAGCGGCACGCCGGTGAAGTCCTGCAACACGATGCGCGCGACGACGAAGGGGATTTCATAATCGCCGGGTGACTTCGCGTTGTAGTTCGCGAGGTTGGTGATGTCCTTGTCGGAAACCTTGAGTCCATCGTTGTTGCGCAGCAGGGACTCGAGCACGATGCGGATGGAAACCGGCAGCTTGGAGAGATTTGGGAAACCTTGCTCGGCGAGGGCGGGGAGCGAGTGGAAGTTTCCTGAGGAGCCGGAGCCGGTGGTGAAGGTGCGGAGAGTGTTCATGGATAGGCGTGATGCGAAGTCGCGCGGAGGCTGGATGCGGACATCGGATTTGTAAATATCGTTTGGGTCATGCGTTTTAAATCCAGAGAGGAGCGGTTTGAATGCCTCAATTCACGACATCTTCAGATCCAGCCCACTCGTTCACAAGTGCCGCCGGGGGGACTCGAACCCCCACGCTGGTTGCCCAACAACGGATTTTAAGTCCGTGGCGTCTACCATTCCGCCACGACGGCCATGCCACTGCTATCCGATGCAGGGCGCGCGAGTAAGGAGGAATCCGAACGGGGCGTCCAGCCCGGCTTTCACGAAATGCCCGCAAGTTGGAGAGCTGGCGACACCTTGAAATCATCCGCCGAACCGGGGCAAATGCCTTTATTTTTCAAAATGAATGACACCCCGGCACATTCATTTTCAGGTAATCCAAAAAACTTCCGCATATTTATTTGAACGATTCATAAAAATTCTTGTCATCCTACGCAATTGCGGGTAACTCTTTGCGTAGTCCCATGACAAACACACCCAACACCCCCCAGGTCCGCAGTCATCCATCAGCCGCCAGCCACGGCCTAGTCTGCGTGAAAAACTACCTCCGGCTCAACTTCATCGAAGGCCCCAAGAGGCTCTTCACCTCCCGCATCAACGGCAAATGCGCGGCGCTGATGGCCATGATGTGCTCGCCCTCGCTGCTGCTTTGCTCGGTCCTGACCCTTCCCGGGCTGATTTTCCAGAACCCGCAACAGAACGCCTACTTCTATTTTGCCAATGTGGTGAATCAGGACCCCAGCCGCTGGGCTGTCCTCTTGCTGGCTGGCATCTGCGTAGTGATGTCCATGGCGCTTCCGGCCATGTCCGAAGAATCCGATCTTACCGCCGCTTAATGATTTCATAAACGGACCCGCAACGGAAAAACGGTCTGTTTTTAGCGAAATACCGGGCGTTTACTCGGGCGTATCGGAGACGCACCGTCTGCCGTTCATGGAACGCCTCGCCATCACCCTCGTCATGCTGAGCTCCTTTGCCGCTGCTCAGGAAAAGGTCACCTATGACGATCATGTGCTGCCGCTTTTCCAATCCTCCTGCCTGAACTGCCACAACCCGGACAAAACCAAGGGCGGGCTGGACCTCTCATCGTTCACCGGCACCCTCAAAGGCAGTTCCGGCGGAAAAATCGTCGAACCCGGAGATACCGGCTCCACTCTGATCACCGTGGTCCGGCAGACCGCCGAACCAAAAATGCCGCCCGAAGGGGAAAAACTCAGCAACGAGCAGATCGACATCCTCAAGCGCTGGATCGAAGGCGGACTTCTCGAAAACTTATCATCGACCGCACGCAAGGCGTCGAAACCCAAGTTCGAAACCACCCCGCGCACTGATCCGGCGGCCAAGCCGGACGGCCCGCCGCCGATGCCTGCGGACCTGTTGTTAGAGCCACCGGTTGTCACCGAACGTGCCGCCGCCATCCATGCGCTGGCCGCCTCTCCATGGGCACCATTGCTGGCCGTCACCAGCCAACGACAGATTCTGTTAGTAAATTCCGATTCACTGGAACTCACTGGCATTCTCCCCTTCCCCGAAGGCGATCCCGTTTCCCTCGCCTTCACACCGGATGCCCGCTACCTGATCGTCGGTGGCGGCGTGCCCGGAAAATCAGGCATCACCGTCACCTTCGATGTCACCAACGGCTCGCGTCTCCTCAGCGCAGGCAAGGAATTCGATACCGTGCTAGCCGCAGACATCCGCCCGGGCTTCGACATCGTCGCCACCGGCGGTCCTTCCCGCCTGCTCAAATTCTGGAACACCGAATCCGGCGCTCTCACAAAATCCATCAAGAAACATACCGACTGGATCACCGCGCTCGATCTCTCGCCCGATGGCGTCCTGCTCGCCAGCGGTGATCGCAATGGCGGCGTCTGGGTTTGGGAAACTGAAAGCGGCAACGAATTCCACAACCTGCGTGCGCACCAAGCCGCCATCACCGCCGCCGTCTTTCGCGCGGACTCCAACCTCCTCGCCACCGCATCCGAGGACGGTACGCTTCGTTTTTGGGAAATGAACGGCGGCTCAGAAGTGAAGAAGATCGATGCCCACCCCGGCGGAATCACTGCGCTCTCGTTCGCAAGAGACGGCAGTTCTCTGACAGCCGGGCGAGATATGAAAGCGAGATTATTCAAACCCGACTTCGCACCCGCCCGCGAGCTTGCCGCGAAGCTTCCCGCCTTGCCCACCGCCGCCGCTCTGGATGCGGAGGGAAAACGCGCCTTCATCGGCGACGTGCGCGGCATCGTGACAGCCATCAACACTGACGATGGCAAAGTGTTAGGCGAAATCCCCGGCAATCCTCCAGCCATCGACTCACGGCTCAATGAGCTAACCACCCGCATTTCTAACACTACCGATCCCGCCGCACTCGCCAGCTTGAACGCTACCAAAAAACACTGGTCCGCCGCCGCCATCAATACCCGCGCTCTCGAAGCACGCCGCATCGCCTTGGAATCCGCCAGCCGCACTGAAGAAACCCAGAACGCCTTCACAACAACTGCCGATCAGATCACCCGCCAAGCCGCCGCGCTCAACCTCAAACGCGGCGAACGCGAGCAACTCGCCAGCCGCGCTGAAACCACCGCCGCTCTCGACACTGCCATCGCCTCAGAACTCGACGCCTTACGCACTACCGAATCCGCCTTCGAGGAAATCGCCCGTTCCATCGACTCCAACTCTCGACTCGCACACGACAAAAAACAGGAAGCCGCCGCGCTGACACAAACCTATCAGCAGGCACTGAGATAATTACTCAGTGATCCAGCTTAAGTTTCTTCAACTTCGGCTCGATGACATAGGTGCAATATGGATTTTTGGACTTGTTCTGGAAGTAGTAATCCTGATGGTTATCCGGTGCTGGATAGAATTCCGAAACCTTGCTGATCTCAGTGACGATGGGATCTTCGTATTTTTCCATGAGTGCAGCTTTGGATGCTTCCGCAGTTTTTTTCTGCTCATCGGAGTAATAAAAAATCGCCGAGCGATACTGCGTGCCGACATCGCCACCCTGGCGGTTGAGCGTGGTGGGATCGTGCAGTTTCCAGAACCATGAGAGCAGTTTATCGTAGCTGATTTTTTTCGGATCGAAGACGATGTTGATGACTTCTGCATGGCCGGTTGTACCAGCGCAGACCGCTTCGTAGCTCGGGTTCTTCACGCTGCCGCCCATGAAGCCGGAGGTGACGGAAAAAACACCGTCGAGCTGGCGGAAGGCGGCCTCGATGCACCAGTAACAACCGGCTCCGAAGGTGGCAGTTTCCGTGACGGTTCCAGCGGGGATTTCTTTGGTGGGATGGGACATGGTTTTCTTCTCCGGTTCGCAGGACGCGAGCATGGGCAGCAAGGCGAGGATGGCAAGTATGAGTCGTTTCATGGGGATGGGAGTGAGGCGTTCGGTTTTTGTTCCAGTAAAGTCACCACTCGATGCCCACGCCCTCCTCGGGGATGAGAATCTGATCGCTGATGCCGAGGCGATCGGCTTCCGCTAACAAACGCTCGACGGGCTCGTGGTGCGGCTCGTTTCCTAACGGAAAAGTTCCGTAGTGCATCGGGATTAGCAGTTTCGCGCCGAGATCCGCGAAGGCGCGCACAGCCTCCTCCGGGTTCATGTGGACATCACGGCCGCTGGGTGCCTCATACGCGCCGATGGGCATCAGCGCGATGTCGATCTCATGGCGACGACCGATTTCACCGAAGCCATCGAAATACGCGCTATCCCCGCAATGGAATACGCTCTTGCCGCCGGTGCGGACAATGTAGCCGCCGTAATCGCGATGCACGTCATGGATGAAACGCGCGCCCCAGTGGTGTGATGGCGTATGGATGATCTCTAACTGATCGAATGCAAGCTCGTCCCAAACCTGCATTTCATAGATCGCGGGGAAGCCTAGTTTGCTGACGAGTTTGCCGCTGCCACGCGGCACGACGATGCCTTCGCGCGCCTGAAGGATCTTGAGGCTGGGTTTGTGGAGATGATCGAAATGCGCGTGAGTGACGAGCACCAGATCCACTTCCGGCAGGCCGTGGAGATTGAGTCCGGGTTGGCGCTGGCGTTTCACGGGGCCGTGCCATTTCGCCCAGTTCGGATCGACGATGACCGAGTGCCCTGCGAACTGCAGGAAGAACGATGCGTGACCGATCCATGTAACGCGCACCTTATCCGACTCCGGCGCAGCGAGCACCGGCTCTAACACATCCCCCGCCCTGCGCCGGAAGATGCCCGGCACGATGCGATGGCGCAGAAAACGCAGATTGCGCGCCGGCCAACCTTTCTGAGGCATGAGGCCGGAATAGCGGGCGGATGCCTCCGCCGATGGGGATGTGGACTCAGGTTCCAAGCGCTTTAATGTTGCTCATCTTCGGGCTGATGCCTCGCACTGAAACCAGAGCCATGCAAGCGCAGAGCATGGAGGTAAAAATATTTCAATATTTTTGGCAATAAACCATTGCCCGACAATCAGCGGTCCATACTGAAACACAGTTGCTGCGGCGGCACGACTCTTTAAACGGAAAAAGCCATCGCCACCCAGAGTCCTTGCAGTATTGCAGTGGACATCGCCGGCGTGTACACCCCAAGACCATCGCGCCTTTCCTTTGATCCTGATGCGCGGCAGCTTCATCGTTCCCGGCCAGCCATTCGCATCATGAAACCCACGGCAGGCATCACCTTCAAGGAGACCGGCACTCTCGCCCCATACGCCTCAGGTCCGAACGGCAGCGAAAACCACAGCGGCAGCGGCGCGGTGTGGCTGGCGGCTCTGTCAACTGGCGTCTTACTGTCGCGTCGGAGACGGATGCCCAAAGACGCAGGGTGAATAATGGCCTGTGGAGAAATGTCGTAGCCGCCTTTGGCCTTGACTTCACGGTGCTCCGATTCCATCCGAAGCGATATGAAAACATTGCTCCGTGTGCTTGCCGCCGCGCTCTGCATCGCCTCTGCGGGTGCCGCTAATATCGTAATCTCCGGGACGCTTTCGTGGAAAATCTTCCAGCCGGACTGCACGTTCAAACTGGACGGAGCCATCGCCAACCTGAGTCCGTCAGGTACCACTTCCGGCACGCTAAAGCTCATCCTCTGGGCCACTCCCGCCGAGTTTCCCTCCAAGGGCTACGCGCTTGCCGAACACACGCTCGGCCAAGTCGATGGCGGCTATCAGTTCAACAGCTTCACCAAGACGGTGCCCGTTTACTTGCAGAAGATCACCGGTAACCTCAACTTCACCATCGCCGTGCTGGAATACACCACCGCTGGCTGGCTCAACCGCGCCTACGTCACCACCGGCAAAAAGAAGTTAGAGAACGGCGACTTCATCACCGGCCAGCCATGGATCATTCCCATCAAACCCGTCATCGACCCACCGGCCAAGATGGTGGCGGACAACAAGCTGACGCTCGCCGTGACCGCAAACGAGGATCTGAACGCCATCACTCCCGGCACACGCGCGAAGACCCGCATCACCTTGGTCGGCAAAAACAAGGCCACCGTCAGCATCGCCGGCGAAGACTCGACATCATCGCGCAAATACACAGTGACCACCGGCACACTCTATCAGAAAAAAGTGCCCGTCGGGCGGCTCTATCTCGATCCCCTGGACACCACCGGCTCCTCCACCGTGACGCTGTATTTCCAGAGCACGAAATCCGGAGTGTTTAAGAATGTGGAGGAAAATCCCCAAGGAGGCGGCACCACCTGGGGCACCTTCACCTTCAAGTGAGAGCATCAGTCCGCCATACCGCGCGCGTAAACGTCATCTTCGGTGAAGACGATCACCATTGGCCGGCAGCAGACTTCACAATCGTAATCGACCTCTGTAGGCATCTCGTCGGGATGCGGCATCGCGACTTCAAAAACTTCAAAACAGGTCGGGCAAGTAACTTGGGCGAGTTCCATGGCAGAGGTTTACATGGGCCGTGGGATTTTCCAACCCGTGAATCGTCCGTGTTGACGGGTTTCCGCGCTTGCACGGGTGACGGCGGAAAGGAACGCTCAATGCAGTGATTTCTCCCGGAGATGTCGTTTCGTCGGTGCTGCCGGTCTATCTGCTGATCGTTGCGGGTGCGGCTTTGCGCAAAGCGGGCATCGTGCGCAAGGAGCACGACGACGGAGTGATGCGTGTGGTTTATACGGTGATGCTGCCGTGCTACATGCTGGACAAGATGCTCGGTAGCGAGGTGCTAAAGAGCGGCACGGTAGTGATGAGCGCGATGGGGCTGGGCTTTGGCTTGATCCTCGCGGGCATCGCGATCGGGCTGATGGTGGGCAAGATCATAGGCTTGGATAAGGGCACTGGCATGCGGACCTTTGCGCTGGCGGCGGGAACGCAGAACTTCGGGTTCACTGCGGCACCGGTGGTGGAAATCCTGTGGAGCACGGGCGCGTTGGCGATGCTCTTCGTCCACAACATCGGCGTGGAGTTAGCGATGTGGTCGGTAGGCGTGATGCTGATGAGTGGCGAGCGCGGCATCCCATGGCGGAAACTCATCAACGGTCCGGTGGTGGCGGTGGTGATCGGGTTGTTGCTCGTCTCGCTGGGACTTGATGCGCATTTCACCGGTGCGCCGCGCAAGGCGGTGTCGATGATCGGCATCGGCGCGTTTCCGTTAGGGATACTAATCACTGGCTGCACGATCATGGATTTGGTGGGAGCGGAACGGCCGCAGTTACGGATAATCCTTGGCTCATCGGTGGTGAGACTGGTGCTAGCGCCGCTGGTGTTTTTATCCGCAGCGAAGTTTCTGCCGATCGCGACGGAACTGCGGCAGGTATTAGTGGTGCAGGCGGCGATGCCTGCTGCGATGACGCCGATCATTCTCGCGCGGCTGTATGGCGGGCGGCCTGCCATCGCAGTGCAGATCGTGGTCTTTACCACTGCCTTGAGCCTGCTCTCGCTGCCGTGGATCATCTCGCTGGGCTGCGAATGGATCGGAGTGAAACCCTTGTTGCCATAAGTAGCGGGTTTGCAGTTCAATCGCGGCCATGAAAGCCATCGGCGCACGTATGCATCTCCCCGTTTCCGATCCGGGATGTCTGATTGAGTTTGAAACGGAAACGCCTTCGCTGCGTCCGGGCGATCTACTCGTTAGAGTGCGTGCCGTGGCGGTGAATCCGGTGGACACGAAGATCCGTGCCTCGCTGGGAGCTGGTCCGCATGATCCGCCGCGCATCCTGGGCTGGGATGCGGCAGGCACGGTGGAGGCGATGGGAGATGAGGCGATCGGTTTCAAGATTGGCGACGAGGTGTATTACGCCGGTGATCTAACAAGATCGGGCTGCAACGCGGAGCTTCAAGCAGTGGACGCGCGGCTGGTGGCGAAGAAGCCGCAGACGTGGTCGTTTGCAGAAGCGGCGGCGGTGCCCTTGGTGGGACTCACTGCATGGGAATTGCTCTTCGAGCGCATGGGTGTGGCATCCAGCGGAAACGAGCCCTTGCTCATCATCAACGGCGCGGGCGGCGTGGGCTCGGCGCTGATTCCTCTCGCCCGCCACGCGGGGCTGATAGTAGTGGCGACGGCATCGAGACCGGAAACCCGGGCTTGGTGTTCGTTGTTAGGCGCGCAGCACGTCATCAATCACCGCGAGGCGCTGCGTCCACAATGCGAGGCGCTGGGGATCACGTCGTTTCCCTACATCGCGAATCTTTACAACACTGAGGCGTATTGGGATGCCACCGCCGATCTCATCGCGCCGCTCGGAGCGCTCGGACTGATCGTTGAGCCGAAGGAGAAGCTCCACATCGGCGATCCGCTCAAGGCGAAGTGCGTGCGCATCGCATGGGAGTTCATGGCCGCACGTGCGAAGTTCCAGACGCCGGACAGGCACGTGCAGGGCGAGATACTCGGGAAAATCGCTGCGCTCTGTGACGAGGGCGTTTTCCCGAAAATCCACACGCGGGTCTTCGATTCCATCAGCGCCGCCAGTCTCCGCGAAGCCCACGCCGCCATGGAAACCGGCACCGCCCACGGCAAGTGGGTGCTTACCTTTCAAGCCTGATCTCATGCCCGCGCACTGCGAGACATTTACTGTTAGAACCTGCGGCAAGGGCACCACCGAGATCACCCGCGAGGTGGCAGGTATCGTTTCACGCTCTGGGATTAGGAATGGCACAGTCACGGTTTTCGTCCGTCACACCAGCGCCAGCCTGGTCATCATGGAAAACGCGGACCCGAGCGCGCGGCGGGATCTGGAGATGTTTTTCGAGAAGCTCGTACCGGAGGACACGCCGTGGTTCATCCACACGCAAGAGGGACCAGACGACATGCCGAGTCACATCCGCATGGCTCTCACCCGCACCAGCGAGGTGATCCCCGTCATCAACGGCCGCATGGCGCTGGGTACATGGCAGGGCATTTTTCTTTTCGAGCACCGCCGCACTACGCATCACCGCGAGATCGCCGTCAGCGTGATGGGTGAGTGATTTCTTGCCACGCACGCTCTTCTTACTTCCACTGCACTCCGATGAACGACCACTCCGAAATCCTCATCACCCTCGCTCTGGCCGAAGACATCGGTGAGGGCGACGTGACCTCGCGATATTTCATCCCAGAAGACCGGATCGCGCGAGCCTTTGTCGCTGTTAGGAAAGAAGGAGTCGTTTCCGGAGTGGAAATCGCCGCGCGGGTCTTCACGAAAATCGATCCCGAGTTGAAAGTGGAAGTCCTGATCGCAGACGGCAGCCGCGTGGGCGAAGGAGCCTTGCTGATCCGCGTGGAGGGAAAGGCGCGCTCGATCCTCACTGCCGAACGCACGGCTCTTAATTTTCTACAGCACCTCAGCGGCGTGGCCACGCTCACTTCCCTGCATGTGGAAGTCGTCAAAGGCACCCGCGCACGCATCCTCGATACTCGCAAGACCACACCCGGCTACCGGTTGTTAGAAAAACAGGCCGTCGTCCATGGCGGCGGAGTAAATCACCGGCTCGGTCTGTATGATCGCGCGATGGTGAAGGACAATCATCTCGTCGCCGAGGGCGGCACGGAGGCGATTCAGGCTGCGATTTTCAGACTGAAGGAAGAGAAACCCGGAGTGGAAGTGGAACTCGAAGCGGACCATCCCGCGCAAGTCCTCGATTTCCTCGCGCTGGACGGCGTGGACCACATCCTGCTGGACAACATGAACCTCGAAGAACTGCGGGAAGCCGTCGCCGCCCGTGGTGAACGCGCGGCACCCTTGCTGGAAGCCAGCGGCGGCGTCACTTTGGAAACCCTGCATGACATCGCTGAAACCGGCGTCGATTTCATCTCCGTCGGCGCGTTGACGCACTCCGCCCCCGCCCTCGACATCGGTCTGGATTTCATCCCGCTATGAGCACGGTCACGCATGAGAATTTCATGGAAGCCGCAGCCGGATTTCCCGATCCATTCCGTCTGCTGATTCGGGAAACCGCCGCTTCGACCAACGACGAAGTCCGCGCACTGGCCCAAGCAGGAGCACCCGGCGGACTTGTCGTGCTCGCGCTAAACCAAACCGCCGGACGTGGTAGGCGCGGTGCGGCTTGGTTTTCCGCAGCAGGTGATTCCCTCGCGTTTTCCATCCTGATCCGTCCCGATGAACCGAAAGCGCTGTGGCCGCGTCTCGCACTCGCCACCGGTCTGGCCGTGGCAGAAGCCATCGAGTCATTCGGCGTGGAAGCCGGCATCAAATGGCCGAACGACGTCTGGATCCAACGCCGCAAAGTGGCCGGAATCCTCGTCGAAGCGGCTCATGACTTCGCAGTGGTTGGCATCGGCATCAACGTGAACACCCGCAGTTTTCCGGCGGAGATCTCGGACATCGCCACCTCACTGGTCATCGAATCCGGAGTGGAAACCCCGCGCCAACAAGTGCTTGCAGCGATCATCCGCCGCTTCGCACGCAGACATCGGGAAATCGGCGATGGTTTCGACGATATGCTGGAATCAGTCCGCCAACGCTGCGTCCTCAGCGGCAGAAAGGTTTCCCTCATCACCGCGAGCGGTCCGCGCACGGGCGTGGTCGCAGGCATCTCACAAGGCGGCGAGCTGGCGCTGCACACCGATACCGGCGTGGAAAACCTCCTCCAGGCTGATGAAATCCGAATCCTCGATTGAGTGGCAGAAATCCGGGATTCCATTTCCGCCAGGCGACTCCAGACTGTTTTCATGAAACTTCCAATTCTCCTCGGTATCGGTATGGGCACGCTTGTGGCGCTCTCCTCTTGCGCCGCGTTCAAACCTGAAAAGCCGGATAAACCCAAGGAAAAGCCGGTTTCCGAAGCTCCCAAGCTCATCGGTCGCATCGCCTCGGTGCCAGCCGACAAACGCTTCGTCCTGATTCAGAGCTACGACACATGGAATCTCGAATCCGGGGCTATCCTGACCACTCGCGGCCCCGATGAGCGAACCGCCAATCTGCGCGCCACAGGGGAAATTTTAGGTCAATTCGCCGCCGCAGATCTCCAGTCCGGGCTCGTCGAAGTAGGGGATGCCGTCTATTCCCGGCACGTTCCAAAGCCTGCGGAAGCAGTTGACAATTCCGTCACAATTCCAGAACTCCCTAAAAATGAGCAAAAACAGCCTCCTGAAAATGTTCAAAAAAATAATTAAGATTTAGTGAATTCTTTTCTTCCAAAACCTCTTGTTTTTGTTTATTTCTAGCCCGTCCCAACGAGCATAGCCCTTGAACTAAAAATATTAAATTTTAGGGTTGATTACTATCCGGCAAACCGGGTAGCTTCTCTTCCGCAATGGCTGTGCCCCCTTACATGTCCCGAATCATGAACACTACAACCAGCCATAATGAAAACCATGAACGCCTCGGGCGCTTCGGTGAAAGCCGATGCGGACCGCCTTGCTGACTTCGTCCTGTTTACTCAACGAAGCTGCATCCTCAACCTGACCACAGAACTGAACAAAGGTAACATCTCGTTTCCCCAGTTTTTCCTGCTGACCTATCTGTCTAGCGAAGAATATCTGACCATGTCGGATATCGCTAAAAAGATGGGCCACTCGACCGCAGCCGCTACCGGCTTGGTTGATCGGCTTGAAAAGCTGTCGTATGTCGAGCGTGTTCACGCTTCGGAAGACCGTCGAAAAATCATGGTGCGCATCACCGCGAAAGGAGTCGAACTCGTTTCCAAGATGCGTTCCGAAATTGCCAACGATCTTGCCGGCATCTTGGCAGGCATGGATGAAGACCAGGCAGAAGCCGTCGAACACACCAAACGCGCGATCCACGGACGTGCGATGGCGTGATTGGAGGAAAATCTACCTGATACATAAACCAGCTTGGCGATTCCTAAGCGCCTCCGTTACCATCCCCGGGTGACGGAGGCGTTCCCCTTTCTGGCCCCATTGAATGCGATCCCCGGCATCCGCGCCGGCTGGGTGGAACGCGTGCCGGAACTCACAATCACAGGAGATCGAGGCGAGGCGATGCGGCAATTAAAGCCGGTCCATGAGGCTGTAGTCGCTGGATTTTCAGGAAACAACGCGAACTGGTGGCGTGCGGAGCAGGTCCATGGAAATGATGTGGCCGTTGTGCCGGGAAGCCCAACAATCATCGCGGCGGATGGACTGCCGGTGATTTCCGGAGTGGATGGTCTAGTGACTTCAGACATAGGAACCGTGCTCGCCATTTACGTCGCGGATTGCGGCGCGATCTGGTTGGCGGATCGTAAGACCGGAGCCATCGGACTGCTTCATTCTGGCAAAAAAGGCACGGAATCCAACATCTTGGGAAAAGCCCTTGAATTGATGCAGGACCGCTTCGGCAGCAGGCCGGAAGACATCACCGCTGTGCTCAGCCCCTGCATCCGCCCGCCGGATTATGACGTGGATTTCGCAGCGGAAATCGGCTGGCAGGCGCAGCGGGCGGGAATCGGAAATTTCATGGACTGCGGACTCAATACCGCGTCAGATTCCTCGCGGTTTTACAGCTACCGCAAGGAACTGGGCAAAACCGGCCGCATGATGGCCCTTCTGGTCCGCGAAATTCCGCCATGATTACTCTCAGCCTGCAAGCCCCCGCCAAATTGAACTTTTCCCTGCGCGTGCTGGGAAAACGTGACGATGGATTTCATGAAATCGACACCGTCATGGTGAAACTTCCGGGACTGGCGGACCGGATCGAGTTTCAGGAAAACGGTGGATTTTCCTTCTCATGCAGCGAGCCGGATCTGCCAAACGACGATACGAATCTGGTGGTCAAGGCCGTGCGAGCCTACGAAGCCGCCGCAGGAACCGCCTGCACATACACGATCCGGCTGCAGAAACTCATCCCCCACGGAGCCGGTCTAGGAGGTGGCAGCAGTGATGCGGCAGCGACCTTGCTTGGACTCGACCAACTCCATGACGGGAAACTCGGCGCAGTCCGCCTTCACGAGATGGCCGCCTCGTTAGGCTCGGACATCCCGTTTTTCCTCACACCAGCCGCCGCTCGCTGCACCGGGCGCGGCGAAATCATCAAAACCATCCCCTCACCTCCGCCGTTTCGCGTCTTGTTGTTGAAGCCCTCGTTCTGCGTGCTGACACCTGATGCATACAGTCGTTGGAAAGACTCGCGGAAAATCCCCGGAATTCATTACACACCGCAGGAAACCGGCGGCGGCTTGCTGGTAAATGATCTCGAACGCCCCGTCTTTGAAAAACACCGCTACCTCGCGGAACTCAAAGACTGGCTGCTGGCACGCCGGGAAACCCGCGCCGCTTTGCTCTGCGGATCAGGCTCCACCGTATTCGCAGTGCTGGATGACGATGCGGACGCCGAGGCGCTGGCAAAATCCGCCCGCCACGAACTTGATCCGGGCTTGTGGCATTGGAGTGGACTGACCGGCGACTAAGCGATCGCGCGAGAACCCCTAAGACCGGGGCTTCGATCTTCCTTCCTATCCGGGCCTACGATTTCCTGCGCTTACTTGTGCAGGATTTTCGCAACCATCGGCGCGCGCAGGCGATATGGCTCCGGGAAATCCGAGCCAAGCAGCGGACGGCAGTAGTTGAGGAATTCGTCCGTCACTCCATTGCCAGCTTCGTTGATGAAGTTATCCGGCATGTGGCGGGTCTTGCCGGCCACGTTGGCGATGGGCACCAGTTCGTAATCGACGCCGTAGTCGAGCACCGGCCTGCGGATCGCCACTGAGCCATCGGCATTGTCCAACATCGCGAACTGCACGGCCTTCTCGCCGACTTCGCGCGCCTCGCGAGCATCGCGATCCGAGCGGCAGCCGATGAACGAACGCTGGAGATAACCAAAAGTATCCGAGCGCACGCGCTTGAGACCGAGACCTTTCTTGATCGAGTCCGAGAGCAAATCGCCAAGCGCACCGGTGCCGGAAAGTTGGACGTTGCCGTGAGCATCGCGTTCTTCCACGCCCATCAGCTTGGTAATCATCGGCGTGCCAGCGGCATCGGAAATGCCTTCGGACACCGCGATGGTGCAGACGCCGTATTTCGCGAAGGTGCGGTCCACGTCGGCTAAGAACTTCTCGGTATCGAATGCACGCTCTGGCACATAAACGAGATGCGGTCCGTCATCGCAGTATTTCTTCGCGCAGGCGGAAGCTGCGGTGAGGAAGCCAGCATGGCGTCCCATCACCACACCGATGTAAACGCCCTTGAGTGCGCGGTTGTCGAGATTCACACCGGTGAATGCCTGCGCCACATAACGTGCTGCGGAACCGAAGCCTGGGCAGTGATCGTTTTCCATCAGATCGTTGTCGATGGTCTTCGGAATGTGGATGGCGCGCAGCTCGTAGTTCTCCTTCTGCGCCTGCTCGCTGACGATGCGCACGGTATCCGACGAATCGTTTCCGCCGACGTAGAAGAAGTAGCGGATGTCGTGGGCCTGCATCACTTTGAACATGCGCGAGCAATATTCGATGTCCGGCTTATCGCGGGTGGAGAGCAGTCCCGATGATGGCGTGTCGCCCACTTGTTCGAGGTTGTGCGTGGTCTCACGGGTGAGATCGATGAAGTTCTCATACACGATTCCGCGGACTCCATGGATGGCTCCGTAAACGGAAGTCACCTGACTGAATTTGCGGGCCTCCAGTGCGACACCGACAACGCTTTGATTGATCACATGGGTGGGTCCACCACCTTGTGCGACGAGTACTTTTCCTGCTAAACGGCTCATGGGGCGCGGAGAATCGACGATCACTCGACAGATGCAAGTCCTGAAACCTGCCTCATCCGTTGAAAAGTTGCGCATGGATTTTTCTGGTCCGCCGGATTTCCCATGAGGAAAATGCGGGCCGTGAATCCACCCTGCCCATGGCTGCCCGAAGTGAGCGAGATCCATGACTTCACGCTCACCCGCAGGCACGGGCGGGACAAGGGGCCGGATTTCTATCAGGACACGCTGCGATACGCCCAATCGCAGTGGATTTCCGGCAAGCCCGCGCAGGCTTTGCTACAAATCGACAAGGCCTTCATGGCCGATCTGCCTGTGGATCATCCGGTGCTACTCAGCGAACCACCACCCTACCGCGCGCTGCTGTGGATCATGCGCGAGGCAACATCTGGAAACTGCGGCTACCTCGGAAATCCGGTGCGCCACTTCCAGCATCTCGCTAGTCGTATGAGCGGCGAGTGCGCGGAAATCCGCTCTTGGCGTGCGTGGCTGTGCCTGCATCTCGCGGAACGGATTTTACCTTGCGCTGGATTTCCCCGGGATGGCCGCCAGATCGCACGCGAAGGACTTTGGATTCCGGGTTTCCATCGCGCGCTGGAATCCATCGCCCGCCACGGCTGGCATGGTGAGGCGGAACACGCCGCAGCGGCATTATCGTAGCCGAGGACTTCAGTCCGTTCTTCGTGTCACAAAGAGAGTGCGGAAGTCATTGAATACTTTCACTCCTCGGTCTCTCCGCAAAAAATGCGGGGATTTCCCATCAATCTCCTTGTTTCCTCGGTTAGGAAACCACATGGATCCGACTGCAATTCCGTTTGAATCCCATGAAACCGTTTCTCCGACTGGCCGTAGTCCTTGGCATCGCAAGCATTTCCTTACACGCCGGCGTCACAGTGACCAACGTGCGCTCCGCCCAGCGGGCGGGCACCAAACTGGTGGACATCGACTACAATCTGGCGGGTAGCACGCCGCCCTTCACGGTGAGTGTGCGCATTTCCGGCGATGACGGGGCCAGCTTCGCCGAGCCGGTGACCAGTCTCTCCGGAGCCTTCGGCGCGGGCCAGACGTCAGGCACGGACAAACGCATCACCTGGAACGCCGGGGTGGATTGGAATGGGAAATACACGCCGAACATGCGCTTCGAGGTGACGGCAACGGATACGGCCACTCCGCCTGTGGTCCCCGGCTTCGTCCTCATCCCTGCGGGCACTTTTACCATGGGGGATGCGCTGGATGGGGACGCAGCCGCACCGGTTCATACCGTGGATGTGAACGCGTTTTGCATACGTTCGATGGAGACGACCTACAGCGAGTGGAAGACGGTGTATGACTGGGCGATCGCCCACAATTACTCCTTTCGCAATACCGGTCTGGGCAAAGGCCCCACCCATCCCGTGCATACAGTGAATTGGTTCGACGTAGTGAAGTGGTGCAACGCCCGGACCGAGTATGAAAACGCGACGAAAGGCACGAGTCTCACGCCTTGTTATTCCGTTCCGGAGGGGATTTTCCGTGCCGGGGAGTTCGCGCCCACCTGCGATTGGGCGGCCACAGGCTACCGCCTGCCGAGCGAGGCGGAGTGGGAAAAGGCGACGCGGGCTGGCCAGAGCGGCAAGCGTTTTCCATGGGGGGACAACATCACACATCAGCAGGCGAATTATAACAGCAGCGCATTCACTACCTACGACGTTAGTCTAACACGGGGCGACCATCCGAATTACGACGATGACGGGGTATTGCCTTACACTAGCCCGGTGGGAAGTTTCCCGGCTCATGGCGGGCTGCATGACATGGCTGGCAACTTGTATGAATGGTGTTGGGACTGGTATGGGTGGTCGTATCCCGCCAGTGGACAGGCGGATGCGCATGGTGTTGCTTCGGGGTTGTACCGGATGTCCCGTGGCGGCAGTTGGGCTCGCGACGGAGGCGCGATCAACTGTCGCGTCGCGTGCCGCAGCTTCAGTAGTCCAGGCTACTCCGGCAATGGTGCAATCGGGTTTCGCCTAGCCCGTAGTTCAGTCCCCTAAAACAGCAATGAAGGTACTGGAGCGGATTTCATCATGGAGGAAATACAAAATCACAAGGAAGGCAGAAACCGTTTTCCAAACGGACCGGCGTAGTAGATGCCGCGTCCTCTTGAAATTTCCAAACCACCCCACCCGCAATTTCCCCTCTTTCATACTCCCTTCGAATGAAAAACGCCTTTCCACGCCCAGGTCCGTCCCGGCTTGGAAAAGTATCCTGCATGAGGCAGGATATGCGGATTTTTTCTTCAATGTCCTTGCCCCATGGATCGGTAATCGTCATGTAACCTATTGGACATCCGCTAGAATCTCATGAACCCGTTTCCCACTCTTCTCCGCTTTGCCGCCATTCCGGTCATGGTTTGCTCTCTGGTACATGCGGATGTTACGGTTTCGAACGTGCGCTCCGTCCAGCGGGCTGGCACCAAGCTGGTGGATATCGACTACAACCTCTCTGGCAGCACGCCGCCGTTCAATGTGAGCGTGCGTGTCTCCAGCGATGACGGAGTCACCTTCACCGTGCCGGTCACCAGTCTCTCCGGAGCCTTCGGCGCGGGCCAGGCGGCGGGAACGAACAAACGCATCACCTGGAACGCCGGGGTAAACTGGAATGGAAAATACACGCCCAACATGCGCTTTGAGGTGACGGCCACGGATACAGTCACGCCGCCTGTTGCCAGCGGCTTCGTCCTCATCCCTGCGGGAACTTTCCAGATGGGGGATGAACTGGATGGGATGGCAGACGCGTCGGTACACACCGTGAATGTGAGCGCGTTCTACATGGCGAAGTATGAGACGACCAAGGAGCTATGGGACGAGGTGCGGGCGTGGGGGCTTACGCACAACTACACGGACCTGGCGGTGGGGAATGGTTCTTTTGCCTCGAAGGGCGCGAACCATCCGGTGCATTCGATCACTTGGTATGACATGGTGAAGTGGTGCAACGCCCGTAGTGAGAAGGAAAACCTGACGCCGTGTTACACGGTTTCCGGGGCGGTCTATCGGACGGGCAGCAGTGCGCCTGTTTGTAATTGGGGTGCCAACGGCTACCGGCTACCGACAGAGGCGGAGTGGGAAAAGGCCGCGAGGGGCGGGGTGAGTGGGAAGCTGTTTCCATGGGGCACGGATACGATCACGCATAGTCAGGCGAACTACTACAGTTCTACTTCCTACGCTTACGACACAAGTCCTACGCGTGGAGTCCACCCGACCTACGCGGTCGGCAGGGCTCCATACACCTCACCGGTGGACAGCTTCACGCCGAATGCTTACGGACTTCACAACATGTCTGGCAATGTATGGGAGTTGTGCTGGGATTGGTATGCTTCCTACACTGCGGATTCGCAGACCGATCCGCGTGGTGCTACTTCGGGCTCGCTCCGGGTGGTCCGGGGCGGCGGTTGGGACTTCGACGCGAACGGCTGCCGCGTCGCGTTCCGCTACTACGGCTACGACCCGGCGAACTCCTACAACAGCATCGGGTTCCGGGTAGCCCGCAGTTCAGTCCCCTAGAAACAAAAGGGAGCGGAACGGATTTTTTATTGATTATGAATATGCGTAGAAACAGAAATGGATAGAGGTAGTAGGGGGCATTTCCCCGCTTCTACCTTTATCCACATGCACACCCCTGAATTTCACACCATGAAAAACCTCCCCATTCTCACCGCCATCCTGGTTGCCATTGTACCGGGTATCGCCAACGCCGCGAGTTCCACCGCGCTGTCTAACCGCACGGTCGTGGATTCCCGCGATCCGTATCCCATCGTCGTGCTAAGGCCGGAGCTGGCGGATCGAACGCCAGAGCCGAAGGACGGTCGCCGCTTCGTGGGCTTCGAGACGCAACAGGAGAAAGTCCCTGCTTCCTCGGTGAAGTATTTCAGCCTTACGGTGCCGGAGTTTTCCAAAGCGGGCGGCGGCTGGGGAGCCACGCAGAGCGGGATGGGGGCGTTTTATGGCTTGGAAATCGCGGCCTTCCTTGGCGGGTCGGATGGCGCGCTGTTGCAATACAAGGTGGGAAACGCACCTCCTACACCGACGAATCCAGGCTCATGGCAGAGCATGTCATTCAATACCGTGTTGGATATAGAACTGAAGCCCGGAGTTTATTACTTCAAGGTGTCAAACTTGGGTGCGCCGGTAGCCACGGATATCACGGTATCCGCGCGGTTCCAGTCCCTGCGCCTCTGCACTCTGCTCGGGCGTCCTCTCACGAGTCTTACCCCCGCCGCTTATCCGGCCAAGCCGCTGTGGCTGGTGTGCCATGGCAAGAGGGACGGTGAAAAGAGCTTCCGTGGCATACAGGTGGCGCTGCACAAGGCCATCCCCGGAGCGCAGGTCGTATGCGTGGACTGGTCTGGCGGCGCGGAGGGAGCAGAGAAGACGCTGAACAACGGCAGGCATTTCCTGAATCTGGCCAGAAACCTGTGTGCCGTGCTGAAGAACAAGGGTTTCTCCAAAAACCAAGTGAACTGGGCGGGCCACTCTTGGGGCACCTTGGTGGGATATGAAACCGCACGGGCATTCGACGGCGTGAACCGCTTTATCGCCCTGGACCCCGCCACCCAGGCCTTCGGCGGTTACGATGACGGTCGGGTGAATTTCGAGAGCGTGAGTCTGGCATCCACCGGTGTGAAGGGCGGGGATGAGATTTCCGGCATCTATGGCAGCGAAAAGAAGACAAAAACCTGCCATTTTTCCATTCGCCTTTATGCAGGCGATCACAGCGGAGATAAGGCAGGATCTGGTTTTTTCCACAGCCTTCCGCGGGACTGGTTCGTCAAGGCGGTGAAAAACGCGACGTCAGACACCTATTGGCCGTATTTCAACAAGGTTGTGTTGCGGCAGGAGTGGCGACCGGTTACCCCATGGGCTCCGATCAAGGATCACGGGTTGTTTGGCTTTGATCTGGAGTGCCGGGGATCGAAAACATCCTACAAGGATAATCCCGAACCTGAAGCCGATGAAACCAGGTTCATCGAGCACAAGTATCTGCTCTATGCGAAAAAGAACCTGCTGGCGACCTACATGGAGGCATGGCGGGATGCCAAATACGTCTGGTCGGTGAATAAGCATTGATCCGATGAAGTCCGTCTCGCTCCAAGCCGCAGGCATCCTGGCATTGTGCGCCGCCTGTGGATTCACGGTGTGGCGGCTGTGGCCGGAATCCAAACGTGAGGTGCCTATTTCTCTCGCAAAACCCGGCGTGCCGATGGCCATGCCTGCGGAACATGCCGCCGCCAAACATGGTGGGGCCGCCTTTGCTACACCCTACACCCATGAACGCCTGTCCGAAGAGCACGCCAAACCACCCGCTCCCGAAGAATGGCCGGAGTTGACACGCATTCTGCTCGACGCGCCGGATGGGGAAATCGTGTCAGCCGTGAAGGCACGCTTCGCCCTGCATGCGGGGACGAAGGAATTGGCCGCGCTGGCGGATGCATATGACGCACCGTCGAACGACGATGCCTGCCAGCGGGTGATCGATGTGTTCGCCAGCCTGCAATCCGGCTCGTTCATGGGTGCTGCCCGGCAGATCCTTACCAACGAGAGTCTTCCTATCACCGATCATCTGGTGAACGCCTGCGCCATTTCCTTGGCCCGGCGGGGAGAAGCGGCGGATGTGGAAGCGATTTTCAAACGCCTGAATTCCGCCGGTGACGACCCAGACCCGGGAGGTTCCTTGTATTCGGATGCGGACGGCTTGGCAGGCGCGATCTGCATTCTACAGAATCCAGCATTGGAACGTACGCTGTGCGATGCTGCGGCTGGCCGTGGTCTTGCCACCTCAAACCGTGCCCGCGCCGCTGCGGCCATCGCCTTGCGGAGCTACCACACTGTGCCGGTGACGGAAGTGTTGTATGAACTCTCGAAAAATGCGACCGATCCGCTGTTACGAACTCGTGCGGAAGAGTCGCTAAAAATGATCCAAACCCCGGAGTGAGAATGTTCCCCGGGATGGCCGCCAGATCGCACGCGAAGGACTTTGGATTCCGGGTTTCTCCACGACGATCAACGCCGTTTCCATAATGGGCTGGCGACAAGAGGCAGAGATCGCCCGGCTCGCGCTTTTTGGAATTGAAACCGGGAGCTTCACCTCTTGATCCCGAGCATTGCGTTTGGAAAATCAAAATTTTCTTACCAAGGTATCGGTCTTCAGGCGTTCTGCCGCATCCGGGTGATCGAGCGTGTAGTGAAGACCGCGGGATTCCTTGCGGCGCAACGCGCACTCGACGATGAGGCTGGCCACGGAAACGAGGTTGCGCAGCTCGAGGATGTCCGGATTCACACGATGACCCCAGTAGAACTCGCGGACTTCCCTTTTCAGGTTCCTGATGCGGGCGGCGGCGCGGCGCAGGCGGTTGTCGGTGCGCACGATGGAAACGTAGTCCCACATCAGGCGGCGGATTTCGTCCCAGTTGTGGTAGATGACGACGAGTTCGTCCGGCTCCGCCACATCGCCATGTTCCCATTCGGGGATTTCGGGCGGGGTGCTGCCCACGTTGCCGGGCGGATAAAGCAGCATCATTTCATCCAGCGCACGGCGGGCGACGACGTTGCCTTCCAGCAGGGAGTTGGACGCGAGTCGGTTGGCCCCGTGCAGGCCGGTGCAGCCTACTTCGCCGACTGCGAACAGCCCGCGAATGGTGGTTCTGCCATTCACATCGGTGAGCACGCCGCCGCATTGATAGTGGGCGGCCGGCACCACGGGAATGGGCTGGGTTTCGCAGTCGAGTCCGAATTTCAACAAGGTCTGATGGATGTAGGGAAAACGCTCCTTCATGAAACCCTTCGGCTTGTGGGTGACGTCCAGATAGACGCAAGCCGCGCCGGTGCGTTTCAACTCGCGGTCGATGGCGCGGGCCACGATGTCGCGAGGGGCGAGTGAGCCGCGCGGGTCGCTTTTCTTGGTGAAATCCTCGCCTTTGCCATTGATGAGGATGCCGCCCTCGCCGCGCACGGCCTCGCTGACTAGGAAGGACCGCGCCTCCGGTCCGGTGGCCCCAGGATTGTAGAAACAGGTGGGATGAAACTGGATGAACTCCATGTTCGCAATGGTGGCTCCTGCCCGCCAACCGAGCGCCACGCCATCACCCGTCGCGGAGTCCGGATTGGTGGTGTAGAGATAAACCTTACCGCAGCCGCCTGCGGCTAGAATCACGCGGTCCGAGCGGAAAACGCGCACCTCTCCGGTTTTGCGTTCGAGCACATAAGCGCCGAGCACGCGGTCCTCGACCACCGAGCCGAGCTTGGCGGTGGTGATGAGGTCGATGACGAAATGGTCCTCAAGAAGCGTTAGATTCGGCGTTTTTCTGGCCGTCTCGATGAGCGCGCGCGCCACCTCACGGCCAGTGGTGTCCTTGGCGTGCAGGATGCGGCGGTGCGAGTGACCGCCCTCTTTCCCTAACAGGAAATGGCTGTTCTCGCGATCGAAGGAAACGCCGTAGTCCACCAAGTCCCGGATGGCTGCGGCACCCTCACGGACGATCGTTCGCACGGCGGCTTCCTTGCAAAGACCCGCCCCGGCATCGAGCGTGTCCGCAACATGCTTTTCCTCATCGTCGCCGGGATCGCGCAGGTCCGGCTCTAGCACCGAGGCGATGCCTCCCTGGGCCCAAGCGGTGTTGGATTCGTAAGCGTCTCCTTTGGTCACAACGATCACCGATCCGTGGCGTGCCGCCCTCAATGCGAAAGACAGCCCGGCTATGCCGGCACCGATCACCAAGAAATCCGCAGTCATGTGCGCGGAGCTTGGACGCGGAGCCCCGCCCGCAAAAGGGAAATTTATCGTTCGCACGCCTTGACCCTCCGCGCACCGGACGACCATGCTCGCGCATGAGTTTGTTTGTCACGGGGACGGATACAGGAGTCGGAAAAACCTACGTCACCCGCCTGATTCTGGAGACGCTGCGCCGCGAGGGAATTGATGCCGCAGGCTACAAACCCATCGCCTGCGGAGATCGCGAAGACGCCGTGGTGCTTGCCGCGGCATCCGGCGGGCTGACGCTTGATGAAGTGAACCCGGTCCACTTCCAAACGCCGGTTTCCCCCTACGTCGCTGGCTTGTTGGAAAACCGGAGCATCGATGCCGCAGCGTTGCTCTCCAGCTATCAGCAGCTCGCATCCCGCCATGCGCAGGTGATCGTGGAAGGCGTCGGTGGTTGGGAAGTTCCGCTCGCTGCCAACTATCGCGTTTCAGATCTCGCGAAGGAACTCGCGCTTCCCGTCGTGCTTGTCGCGGCCAATCGTCTCGGTGCGCTCAACCACATTCTTCTAAGCGTCGATGCCATTCGCACCAAAGGCCTCACCTGCGCAGGCATCATCCTCAACCAGCTCGGCGACGAATTGGACACCGCCATGATTACCAACAAAGGCGTCGTTGAAGATCTAACCGGAGTGCCATTGCTCGATCACTTGATCAAGGATCAGGATTTCCTCGATGACCGGGTTATTGAAATCCTCGGCATCAGATAACCACCGGCTGGCTCCGGGGGGGGAGAATCCCAGAGCCGACCAGATGGATTGTGCTGTCCATTTGCGGAGCAGCGTCCTAGTGATACTCCCCCCGCCTGCGACTCGCCATAACGTGATCGCGGGCGCTTTCTCCACATCATGTCCGCCAAGAATTTCCACGTCCGCCAAGCCGCCGTTTCCGCACTCCGCGCCTGGTCCAAGGGCCACGATTATGCTGAGACGCTCATCGACCGCCATGCCCACCGCCGCATGCTTTCCTCTGCGGATCGCGGACTGCTCCAGGCGATTCTTTTCGGCGTGTTACGAAACCGCCGCGTGCTCGATCACTGGATCGGCATTCTTCGCCAGGGCAAGATCGATCCCGAGACGCGCGATGTGTTGCGCGTGGGACTGATCCAACTCCTCATCCTCGGCATTCCCGAACACGCCGCCGTCAATGAAACCGTGGAAGCCGGCAAGGCCAGCGTGCGCGGCCTCGTCAATGCCGTGCTGCGCCGCGCCGTCACTTCGCGCAAGCGCCTGATGGATGAAATCCCCGATCTCCCGCTGCCAGTCGCCCACTCCCATCCGGACTGGCTCTTCAATCGCTGGAAAGCCGCCTTCGGAAAAACCAACGCCGTGATGCTGATGGAGTGGAACAACCAGCCATCGCTCACTTATTTCCGCAGCAATCCCCTCGCGCCCGCTGAGGAAACCCTGCCCGGCACGCCCGTCGAGGGTGCGCTCGGTTTCTATCAACTCGAAGGCCACATCCCCGGCGCGCTGCTCGCCTCTGGCTCGCTCTACATTCAAGATCCCGCCACCCGGCATTGTGTGGATTTGTTAGATCCGAAACCCGGCGAGCGAATCCTTGATGCCTGCGCCGCTCCCGGTGGCAAAGCATTCCTCATCGCCGCCGCACTCGGCTCTGCTGAATCACTCGTCTGCACCGACTCTAACGAAAAACGCCTGCCGCGCCTTCAGGAAAACCTCGAACGACTGCACGCCGGAAAAGCCGCCGTTTCCGTCCATGACTGGACCCAGCCCGCGCCTCAATCATGGCACGGCGCATTCGATGCCATCCTGCTCGATGTCCCCTGCTCCAATACCGGCGTCATCCGCCGCCGTGTGGATGTGCGCTGGCGCTTGCAAGCGCCGGACATCACGAAGATCACAGTCACCCAACGCAAGATTCTCGAAAACGCTCTGCCCTGCCTGAAACCCGGCGGCCGTCTCGTTTATTCCACCTGCTCGATCGAGCGCGAGGAGAACCTCGGCCAAGTCGAAGCGTTTCTAGCAGATCATCCAGAGTTAAAACTGGTCTCCACCCGTGAAGCACTGCCATTCAAGGACGGCACCGACGGAGCCTTCGCAGCCAGGATCGAACGCGTGGGATAAATCACTTACTGGGAAGCGGAACCGCAAGACGCTGCAATTTTTCTGAAGCGCCGATGAGTTTGCCGTCTGATAGAATTCGCAGGCCTTTGCCCTTGCCGTAGCGCTCTCCGGTCTTGTCGTAGAAAACCGTTAGACTCCGGCCATGGTAGGGCACGCCATCCAGGCAGAAGTAGTCCCACGCATCCGGCGGTATCAGTGGATGGACCACTACCGTGTTGTCCGCCTGCGGACGCAGTCCGATCAATCCGCTGATGATGAGATCGCAATAGGAGGAATGGTTGTAGTCCTTACCGCGCTCCACGCCTCCCTTCGCAGGGTCCCATGTTCCGTTCTTCCATGACTTGAGCCGTGTGCGGGAAATCCAGTCACCGGTGTCGGGGTTGAGATTCTCGTCGATCCATGGAACGACGGTGCCGTCCTCGCGCTTCAAGCGGTGGGACGCAGTAAATGTCTTGAGCGTCTCAAAGTAGTCGCGCGAGGAAACGACCTGCTGCGGATAGTCGTTAAGCACATTCGCCAGTGCGACCAACGTGATGGATGTGGCGAAGGGCCAGCTTGGTCCGTTCCACTGGCACTCGTGTCCTTCATACGAAACTGAAAATCCGGGATGCCGCCGCTCCGCACTCGTCGGTCCGAATGGAGCTTTGAATCCCTGCGAGTCTGTCAGTTGTTTCCAAGCGATCTCGTAGCCTTCACTCTTCGGTGGGAGATGGAAATACCATGGAGTAAATCCGTGCAACTCGCTCACATCGGCTTTCACGGCATGATCGCCGCGTGGCAGGACTTTGAAGAACTTCGCATCCTCGTCCCATAGTTTTTCCAACACGAGTTTGCGGAGCCGCGTGGCTTTTTCCTGATAGATTTTAGCGATCTCCGGTTTTCCTGCACGCGTGGCGATGGCGGCGATGGCCTGCGCGTCGCCAAACATGTAGGAGTTGATCGTAGGTCGCCTGCCCTGCCCTCGCGAGTCTTTGCCGCCGATGGAAACTTCCATGCCATCGCGGTCGTCCACCTGCCAGAACAAGCCATCGGGTTCGAGATGGCTCTTTTCCCATGCCTCGTAGTTGGCAATGAGATCGGGAAGCAAGTCGATGGCGAGAGTGAAGTCACCCGTCGCCATCGCCTGCGCGTGGATGGAGTCCGCAGCCCAGAAGCTGTAGTGCCTGGGTGCGCCGCCCTTGCGGAACCAGAACATGGCGTAATCGTTCAAATAGCCGCGATTGCGCAGCCACCTGCCTTCGCGGAAATGATGGCCCGCAGGGCATGAGATCGTGTTGTGCTTTGCGCTCCAGGAAACCTTGGGCAGGAATTCGGTAATCACAAAGCCATCCGGCGTCTGCTGGATGTGTTTGCGGAACGTCCACCAACGGAAGTGATAGATTTCCTGAATCGCAGGGTCCGGGCACTCGAAGAGCGGCACGTTTTCTAACATCCAATCCGCAGCCGCTTCGTTGGGGATGGCTTGCGAGAAATGCGTGTGATCGTTGCGGTTGAAAGTGGCGACGTAGGATCGAAGGAGATCCGGTTTGAGCAACGAGGTGTGAGAATCTGCACCGGATGCCACAGCCACAGGCATGACAAGTGCGAAAAGAAGGAACCATCTGAGAGAAAGCGAACTCATGGGGTGTACCGAATGACATTTCACGCTACGTGCATCGCCCACGCCAAGTAAACCATGGATTCCACCGGCCAAAGCGTCCGTCCGCCATGAACGGATTCGCGGTGCTACATTCTGACGATACCGTCACTGCATTGCGGGTGACGACACAATGGAACCGGGCAGCGTGGCGATGCTCGTGGAAGCATGTGTGTGCTTCCCGGGTTCTGAATCCTACCACTACCTCAATGAATACCATGAATGCATGTTTAATCCCCTCGCGGTCCTCACTCCGCACCATGATCTGCGGCCTTGCCGTTTCACTGCCCGCCATCGTTTCAGCCCAGACCGGCTGCTACACGGATGTGAAATCCTACGCGGTGGCCGTTTCCCCAGACTATGCCGTGCAGCCGCTGCTCTCCGTCGGCGAGCGCGTGCCTAACACATCGGACGCCAGCAAGAAGTTCCAGATGATCGGCATCCCCGATGGTCTTGGCGCTACCAAAGGCAAGGGCAACACCACCTTGCTTTACATGAACCACGAACTCGTCTCCGCCGCGCTTTCCGAACCGAATATCGGCGGTCCGCTCAACAGAGGTGCCTTCGTTTCCGAATGGACGCTCGATTCCAATGGCTGCGTGATCTCTGGAAAACGCGCCTACGATACCGTCGTCGATGCGGAATTCGGCGTCACGCTTCCTGCTGCGGAAGTCGGCAACACCGGTCGTCCCTTCGGCCGTTTCTGCTCGGCATCACTGGCTTTTCGCGAAGCGGGCTTCGACCGCCCGATCTACCTCACCGGTGAGGAAAGCGGCGGAACAGGCACCTTCGATGGCCGCGGCGGTCTTGGCGTCGCGGTGTTCGATGGCGAACTCCACACGCTCGTGAAGATGGGCCGTTTCGCTTGGGAAAACACTCTCGCACGCCCCGACGCCGGCGAATACACCGTGGTCATGGGCATGGAAGACGGCCCGGCGACGCTCGACAACCAACTCTACATGTATGTCGGCAAGAAGAACCGTATCAGCGGAGCCAGCGTGCTCAGCCGCAACGGTCTCGATACCGGCAAGCTCTACACATTCGTCTCCGACACCCCCGGCCAGACGGGCGAGAACACCTTCACCAGCGGCTCGATCACCGGTCACTGGGTGGAGCTTCCCGATCAAACCAGCGTTACTGAAACGCAACTTGAGGCACAATCCGACGCCGTGGGAGCATTCACCTTCGTCCGCATCGAAGACGGAGCATGGAGCAAGACCGACAAGAACACCTTCTACTTCGTCACCACTGGCAGCGGTGCCGCCAACGCGCTGGGCCGGGCCTATCAGGTGAAGTTCGACAAGAAGAACATCCTCGGCAGCACCACGATCGAGGTGCTCTACAACGGTGACACTGTCGCCGCCGCCGGTGGTGACATCGGCTTCGCACCGGACAACATGGAGGCAAGCCGGGATTTCTTGATGATTCAAGAAGACGGCACCAGCCAAAGCCGCCCGCAATACGCCTCCCGCGCTCGCGAAGGCAGCATCTGGCGTCACTCGATCCGTGATGGCTTCGTCGCCAAGCGCGTGGTCGAACTCAATCCGCCAGGCAGCGTCTCGATCGCGCCTAACACCCCACCACCTGCGGTCGGTGCCGGAGTTTGGGAAACCAGCGGCATCATCGATGCGTCACCGTTCTTCGGTCATGACTCGTGGCTCTTCGTCGTGCAGGCTCACAGCCCGTCGATCGCCCCGGTGCCGAATAGCATCGAGGACGGCCAGTTGCTCATCATGCGCCCGGCCAGCCAGTCACGCCGGGAAAGAGGCTGCGATGATCGTCGCGACGATTGATCTCCCCCACTGAAGTTTGAAAATCACTGGCGGCCCTCCCACTCGGAGGGCCGCCTTTTTTCCGAATGAAGTAACGGTTCAAGTGGAGTCTTGAATCCCGTTAGGTTTAAGTAGAGTAGGGAGCAAAGGTGGGTGTTAAAGCCGCACCTTTGCTCCCCCTCATCGAACCGGACGGGCGGATTTCCCGCATCCGGCTCTCGGAGTGCTGTTCTTCGGTTTGCTTCATGAGTGTCGCCATTTGGTCTTC
>JANMLQ010000181.1:0-8693 GCA_031372635.1 Akkermansiaceae bacterium
GGCTCGGCGAGTTTTGAGCCGTCCGGCATGGTGCCGTAGCGCGCGAATTTCCAGGAGGCATCGAACGACTCGCGGGTGGCTCCGTGCGCGTTGAGGATGCAGGCCGCGAGAACAAGCAGGATAGTGGGTTTCATGATGAGAACGCGAGCGTCTCCATCCGCCAGCGGGCCGACAAGAGGATTATCCCATCCGCTGCCGTGATCCGTACATGAAGCGGCCCGATCGACTATCCCCGGGAAAAACCCAAAAACCCTAAGGGACTGCTCAATCGGGCCGCCTATGTCTTGCGACGCGCGGAAAAAATCATCGGAGGTGCAGCCTGTCAAACCCGTTTTTGAAATTTTTCTCGGCCTGCCCAGTGGCGGCGGTGCTTGCCAAAAGATGCGCGGAAAATCAGCATAATAGCCCACAAAACCGGATTTTTCTTCTAGCCCGTAGCCGCTTGCGCACTACTCTTCCTCCGTTGGCGGGCGAGTCGCTTGATGCCGCCGTTTTCACCCAGTTTTCCGTATAGAATCCCCATGAACCTGACACTCAAAGTTTGGCGCCAGTCCGGGCCGAAAGCCCAAGGAAAGATCGAAACCTATGACGCGAAGAGCATCCCCGAGGAGGCATCGTTTTTGGAAATGCTCGATATCGTCAACGAACGACTCGTGGTGAAAGGTGATGAGCCGATCCACTTCGACCACGACTGCCGCGAGGGCATCTGCGGCACCTGCTCGCTCACCATTAATGGCATCCCTCACGGCAAGGACCGCGGCGTGACGACCTGCCAGCTCCACATGCGGAAATTCCGCGATGGCGACACCATCTGGGTGGAGCCTTTCCGCGCGAATCCTTTCCCGGTGATCCGTGATCTCATCGTGGACCGCCAGGCCTTCGATCGCATCATCGCTGCTGGCGGTTATGTGGACGTGCGCACCGGCTCGGCCATTGATGCGAACTCTGTGCCGATTCCGAAAGCACAGGCTGACGCCGCGTTTGATGCCGCCGCTTGCATCGGTTGCGGGGCTTGTGTCGCATCGTGCAAGAACGCCTCGGCGATGTTGTTCGTGGGTGCGAAAGTATCCCACCTCGGCCATCTGCCGCAGGGCCAGCCAGAGCGTGACAAGCGCGTGCTTGCGATGGTCCGCCAGATGGATGCTGAAGGTTTCGGAAACTGCACCAACCAATACGAGTGCGAAGCCGCCTGCCCGAAGGAAATCAGCGTCGAGCACATCGCCCGCCTCAACCGCGATTACTCGATGGCCGTGCTGCGCGAGCAACTCGTCGCGCCGTGAGCCATGACTTGTTGGGTCTCATGGAGCCGGGAAAATGAAATAAAGCATCCTGCTTCCGCTCCAATGCACATGCTACGAATCACCACGCTTGTTTTCTGTGCTTTCTCACTTGCGGCCTGTTCCGCCGGAGACGAAAAGAAAGCCCGTATGGAAACCGCATCTGAGAAACCCGCCGATCCCGCAGACAAGGTCGTGAAAACTAACGCCGAGTGGAAGAAGCTGCTCACTCCCGAACAATACCGCATTCTTCGCGAGGCAGGCACGGAAGCTCCCAACGGCGCGGTTTATAAAGAGTTCAAGCAGCAGGGCACTGGCACCTATCACTGCGCGGGTTGCGACGCGTTGTTGTTCTCGTCCAACGAGAAGTTCGACTCCGGCTGCGGCTGGCCTTCGTTCTATGATCCCGCCAAGGCGGAAAACGTCGTCACGAAGAAGGACATCTCCATGGGCATGGTGCGCATCGAAGTGGACTGCGCGAAGTGCGGTGGCCACCTCGGCCATGTCTTCGAAGGCGAGGGATTTAACACGCCTTCTGACAAGCGCTACTGCATCAACGGCGTGGGTCTCAAGTTCGTGCCTGCTAAAGAGGAGAAGAAACCCTGAAAAAGAAAAATGGCGGGCGTGCCCGTTTCACTCCGCCGTTCTACTTCAGAGCAACGACACGCGACACTGTGAATTTCCCTTCACCCTGTACGGTGATGGTCATTTTGTTGCCAGAGATCTCAATGGATCGTTTTAAGGGATCGGAGAATCCCCATGTGCCATTGGAATCCAGCAGGATCTTGCGGGTGAATGATTGGGTGATCGGGTTCCATTTGTAAGTCCCAAATTCCATGCCGGTTTTTCCTCCTCCGCCACGCGGTCCGTCTTGGACCATGAAATAAGTGCCATCTGCTAGAAAAGTAGCGACCCCGTAACCGCCGCTCTCTTTGAGATACCACGAGCCGACAATGGTAGAGCGCTTGCTTGTCACGCGGCTGAGATCGAACGAGCCATCACTGGCAACCATTGTCAGCTTGGTGTTCGTGACTGAGGCCGATTCAAAATCCGAGTGGGAAAATCCCCATTCGCCGGTGGTGTCCACCAGGGTTCTACTGGAGAAAGCGCCCGTTGCGGGATTCCAACGATAGGTTCCGCGCTCCATTCCATCCTTGCCGCTCGGATCAGCCGTGCTGTCTCCATCTTCCGCCATCGTGTATGTGCCGTTGGCAAGGAATGTGACGACGACATCGCTTTTGGCCTGTCCGGCGTTCCGGATGAGCCATGCGCCGACGATGGATTGGGCGCTGAGTTGCGTGGTCATTGCAACAGTTAGAGCGAGGCGGATGATATGGATGCTTTTCATATGCGTGTTGGACGTTGTGAGTGTGGGTGGCGGCTTACAAGATTTTTAAATGATGATCCCATCAGTGAAACCCTAATGCGTTTAAGCGAGGAACGCCTTCACCAGTTCGTCGATCACTTCATCACCCATCGGGCGGACTTCGCCGAGTGAGCGACTGAGGATGACGGCCTCGGCGGTGGACTCTAGCACTTCGAGGCGGTCGAAGGCATCGAGGATGGTGGTTCCTAACACTAGGGCGCAGTCGTTTTCGATCAACGCGATGGGGAACTCTGGAGTCATCGTTTCCGCGATTTTTTCCGGGGAGTCATAGACCCAGGAGAATGGCAGCACGGCCACGTCGCGCAGGAAAATGTAGCTCTCTGGGATGGTGCGCGTGTCTAGCCGGATCGCCGAAGCGGAGAAGGCGGTGGCGTTCACCGGAGTGGCGTTGACAATGGCGCGGATGGCCGGGTGTTTCTGATAGATCAGGCGGTGCAAGCGCCACGCGCGGCTTGGCTGTGCACCGCGTTCGCATGCACCACTGCGGATGAGCGCGAGCTGGTCCGGCGAAATCGTGGCGCGGTCCACGAGCTGGGTGCTGATGAGAAACGAATCGTCATCCACGCGGACGGAGAAGCTGCCTGCGTTCGCAGTGAGCAGCCGCTGGTGATAGCCGCGGCGGATAAAGTCGCACAACTCGCGGCGCAGCGCGCGCTCGTTGCTTGTCGCAGGGCCGGGATCGAACTCATTCATCTTCGGTTCCGCGCCGCCGCTGGTGGCGAGCTGCGTGTCTGTGAGGTAGCGGACTTCACCAAGCGCGCGGGCTTTGACCACGGTTTTAGCGACGAACTCCAGTGTTTCAAAACGCCGGAAGGCATCTGGGAAATCCACACCCGCCACGACGACGCCGTGGTTTTCCAGCATCACGCAGTCATGACCGGCGGCGAACACAGCAGCGATCCGCTCGCCTAACAATTCACTGCCCGGCAGCGCATAAGGCGCGAAACCGACCTCACCGCAGACTGCGCGTGCCTTGGTGAAGAGCCGTGTGTCTGGTGATTCACCGCAGATGCTGAATGCGACCAACGCCACCGGGTGCGCGTGAACGATGGCCTTTAAATCCGGACGTTGCTGATAGATGCGAAGGTGGAAGGGGAACTCGGAGGATGGCTTATGACGTCCCTCGGTGGAACCATCCGGCAGCACGCGGACGATGTCCTCCACACGCAGCGCGCCCTTGTCCACACGTGCCGGAGTGATCCAGATCGAGCCGTCATCATCGCGGATCGAAAGGTTTCCGCCGGAGGTGGTGGTCATCCGGTATTGATAGATCCGGGCCATCGCCTGGACGAGCCGCTCGGCAGGGTGGGTGATGTCTCGCATGACTTATGCAGCGTGCTGACTGGATGAGACGAGGTCAAGCGGACCGATGGAACTTCAAAAATAAGGAAGGCAGGAATGCAGGAAAATTTCAGAGAAATGAGGGGCGTTCGACGACTCTTCAGATCATGCTGAAGGCTTCCTGCATTCCTGCCTTCCTTATTCCCTAATCTTCATGAAAAAAGCCGCCTCCCGGTGATGGAAGGCGGCTTTTGGAATGAACTCTCGTTCGTCGGCTCAGGGAGTCGGGACGAGGGCGATGGTTTTGAGGATGCGCGAGGCGATTTGATAGGGATCGCCTTGGGAGTTTGGACGGCGATCTTCGAGGTAGCCTTGATACTTGTCGTCTTTGACGAAGCTGTGCGGGACGCGGATGGATGCACCGCGGTCGGCGACGCCGTAGGAGAACTTGTCGATGGACTGAGTCTCGTGAAGGCCGGTGAGGCGCATGTGGTTGTCGGGGCCGTAAACGGCGATGTGTTCTTCGACGTTGTCTGCGAAGGCGGCCATGAGCTTCTCGAAGTATTCTTTGCCGCCTTTGGTGCGGAGGTATTCGGTGGAGAAGTTCGCGTGCATGCCGGAGCCGTTCCAGTCGGTGGCACCGAGGGGTTTGCAGTGGAATTCTACGTCGATGCCGTATTTTTCACAGACGCGGAGGAGGAAGTAGCGGGCGACCCACATTTCATCGGCGCATCGCTTGGAGCCTTTGCCGAAGATTTGGAATTCCCATTGGCCTTTGGCGACTTCGGCGTTGATGCCTTCGTGGTTGATGCCGGCATCGAGGCAGAGGTCGAGGTGTTCTTCGACGATCTGGCGGGCGATGTCGCCCATGTATTGGTAGCCGACGCCGCAGTAGTACGGGCCTTGGCCGATTTTTGGGAAACCATCGACAGGGAAGCCGAGTGGGCGTCCGTCCTGATAGAGGAAGTATTCTTGCTCGAAGCCGAACCATGCGCCGGGATCGTCGAGAATGGTGGCGCGGGCATTTGAAGCGTGCGGGCTGCCGTCTGGCATCATGACTTCGCACATGACGACGGCACCGTTTTTACGAGTGGTGTCCGGGAAGATGGCGACGGGCTTGAGGACGCAGTCGGAGCTGCCACCTGGTGCTTGCTGGGTGGAGCTGCCGTCGAATCCCCAGAGTGGGAGTTCTTCGAGTTTTGGAAAACTGGCGAATTCTTTGACTTGGGTTTTTCCGCGAAGGTTTGGCACGGGGGTGTAGCCGTCGAGCCAGATGTATTCCAATTTGTATTTGGCCATGATGATGGTTGGGGTTGCTGATTTACGGGTTGTGTTTTGTCTGGATGCTCCGGAGGCACGGGGTCGCCCGTGTCCGCCGGGATGGCTGACGCACATGAAAAAGCATCATGCGTGCCAAGCCGATTGAAGTTTTGTCAGGCGGTCTCGGGTGCCGTTACCGTGATGACGATGAGGCTTGTATCGTCGATTCCCGAGTTGTCGATAGCGCGTTTTAAGAGAGATTCAGCGGTTTCCTGGGGATCTTCAGTGACGCTGGCGAGGGCTTGGGAGAGCTGCCTTTCCCAGAGTCCGTCGATGAGGCCGTCCGAGCAAATGAGGAAGCGGTCGCCGGGTTGGTAAGCGATGGCGGCGAAGTGGGGATTGAGCCGCGTGTGGCCGCCGCCGACGACTTCGTAGAGGGCGGCGCGGCGGGGATGGGTGCGGTATTGGATCTCGGTGATTTCGCCGCGTTTCCACTGGCCCCAGGCGAGGGTGTGATCGCGGGTGAGTTGTTCGAGCAGGCCATCGCGGAGGCGGTAGATGCGGGTGTCGCCGACGTTGGTGAGGTAGAGGTTTTCTGGAGTGAACCAAGCGAGGGCGAGGGTGGCGGCCATGCCGGATTGATCGGCGGCGGAGTGGGCGGCGGCGTTGATGCGCTCGTGAACGGTGCGGATGGCGTCGCTGAGATGGCTGAGGGAGTCGGGGAAAAATCCGGCGGCTGCGGCTTTGAAAGTTTCCGGGATGATCTCAGTCATCTGCTGGAGGATGGTGGAGGAGGCGATGTCGCCTGCATTTCCTCCGCCCATGCCGTCTGATACGGCGAAAACGAGATCGTGGCTGGTGAGCGGGCGGGTGCCGTGAGGGGCGAGGGTTTCGGCACCGTTTGGCCCGGATGCGAAGGCGATGAGTGAGTCGTCATTGCGCGCTTTTCGGGAGCCACTGTGGGTCAGGCAAGACCAGCGGAAGATGGCGGATTCTGGCACGGTGGGGTGGGCGGTGAAATGGGTCAGGAGGCACCGGGAGCGGGTGCGGGCAGGATTTCGGCAAGCTCGAAGTCGATGATGCAGAAGCAGCCGAGTTTGTCGGAGTAGGTGATGTTGCGCGGCTCGGCATCGAGGTGGCGGATGCCATATTCGGCTTCCAGTTTAGCGAAGAGCTTGTCGGCTTTTGGCTTGGTGATTTGGGTGGCGGGTTTGCCGCAGTTGCTGGAGACGAAGTAGAGTTCCTCTGGGTGTTCTTCGAGCAGCTCGGGGACGTAGGGGCAGCCGCGTTCTTTGAGAACCTTGAGCACGGCGACTTCGGTGGCGTAGCGTTTGTCGGCGTCCGTGCCGCGCAGGCGTTTGTGGACGTTGCCGTAGAAGTCGATCCGCACAGTGGAGCGAATGCCGTCTTTGAGTGGCTCAATGGACATGGTGTGTGGATGCACCACGACGAAACGCGTGCGGGCTGCGGCTGTCACGCTTTTGTTGCGGGGGATGGTAATGCCCGGTGCGAGATCACTCGGGCGATTCGGAATTCATTCTTAAACGAAACCACCTGTCAGCCATCCTAAATTCCCTCGGCTTCCATCACGCGTTCAATCTGGGGCTTGAGATTCATCAGATGCTCCGTGGCGATCTGCCACAGGATGTCCCAGTTCACGTCGAAGTAGTCATGCACAAGGATATGGCGTGTTTTCTCCACTTTGTTCCATGGCACCTCGGGATGGCGGCTCTTCAGTTCGTCGCTGATTTTGAAAATGACCTCGCCGAGTATCTCGACATGCTTCAGCACGAAAAACCGCAGCAGTTCATCTTCATCAAAAACGACTCGGTCTGTGAGCGGGTGTCGCTCGATGGATGCGATCGCGTCCAGCATATCTTGGAGCCGCGCGGCATCTCTGCGGGCGGCTTTCATGGCTTTACTGCCGCCTCCTCGATCTCGCGGCGCAAGCGTTCACGCATCCACGGGTGTTCGGTGAGCACATCCACTTCGCAGCCTAGAATTTCGCGCAATCGGTCCTGGAGGTCAACGAGGTCGAACACACACATTTCCGGGCTCATTTTTACGATGAAGTCCACATCGCTCCCCGGCTCTTCATCGCCGCGTGCGACCGAGCCAAACAGCCGGATGCGCTCCGCCCCGAAGCGCTCAGCGGCTACGAGGATGTCATCACGCCGGTGGTGTACCAGTTCGCGCTTGGTCATGGAGACTTGGTAGCACAACCATCCCGTCGCTGCCAAGCCCCCCATGGGATTTTTCCTAAAAAGTGCGGTTGCCAGCCCGGTCTGGCGCGGCTATGCACCGCGCATGTCCATCATCGCCGAAGACTCCGCCGTCATTGTGAAAACCCGTGAGCTGTGCTCCCAAATCGCCAGCGACCCGCAATTTCTCAAGCTCCAGGGAAGTGTCGAACGTTTCCTGAGCGACGATGCCTCGCGCCTGCAATATCAGAGCGTGCATGAGCGCGGCGAGGAGTTGCATCACAAGCAGCACGCCGGTGTGGAGCTGGGTGCGGTGGAGATTCGGGAGTTCGAGGCGGCGCGTGAGGCGTTGTTTGAAAACGAGGTGGCTCGTGATTTCCTCGCTGCCCAGCAGGAGTTGGAGCGTCTTCAGAAAGAGATCGGGAAATACGTGGGCATGACTCTGGAACTCGGTCACGTCCCGACGGCGGAAGACATTGCACAAGCCAACGGCGGCGGTTGCTGCGGCGGTGGCGGTGGCGGCGGCGGCGGTTGCTGCTCCTGATTTTTTAAACGCGCAGTTCTGAGGCGGCCTCGCGGTCGAGGAAGAAGGTGGCATTCGGATGCGTCTGGAGAAACGAGGCGCTGACACGATCAGTGATTTCGCCCTGGATGGCCTCACGCACGATGGAAGCCTTCTTCGCGCCCCATGCGAGTAGTGCGATCCGGCGGGCTGTTAGAATGGTGCCGCAGCCCATGGTGATGGCATGGGTGGGGACATGATCGATGCCGCCGAAGGCAGGAGCTGCATCTTGACGAGTGATCTCGTCGAGATGGATGCGCTGGGTGCGTGCGTCGATGGGTGTGCCGGGTTCGTTGAAACCGATGTGGCCGGTGCGACCGATGCCGAGAATCTGATAGTCGATGCCGCCGGCATTGTGGATGGCGACCTCGTAGGCGGTGCAGTGCGCTGCGATCCCATCCGGAGCTATCTCGCCGCTGGGCAGGTGGATGTTTTCCGGTAGGATGTCGATGTGATCGAAAAGATTCCGATGCATGAACGACCAATAGCTTTGCGGATGCTCGTGACTGAGGCCGAGATACTCATCGAGGTTGAAACTCGTCACGCTCTTGAACGACAACCCATCCTCGCGGTGGAGGCGGATCAATTCCTGATAGAGAGGCAGCGGCGTGCTGCCGGTGGCGAGGCCGAGCACTGTGGCGCTGCGGCTGTGGATGAGCCGGGAGATTTCCGCAGCCACCTCGCGGCAGGCGGCATTGGCATCATCGGATACGATAAAGGACGGG
>JANMLQ010000228.1:0-2145 GCA_031372635.1 Akkermansiaceae bacterium
GGAAACCCAGCACATCCCCGCCTTCTGGGGCGATGACAACGGCCAACCTGTTCTCCTGACTCCCGAGTCCCTCACCCTCACTTGGCCCCTCACCACTGGCAAACAATACACCCTCCAATTCTCCGACGAGCTATCGGCAGGCAGTTGGATCACACTTGGCTCTCCCTTCATCGCCGCTGAAACCGTCCCCACCTACTACTTCCCCGTCGCCGATGCTCCCAGATGCTTCTGGCGCGTAGGCGTAACAGACGTCGATACCGATAATGACGGCCTCACAAATGCCGAGGAAGCTCAACTCGGCACTGATCCCAATAACCCTGACACCGACGGAGACGGCATTGGCGACGGAAAAGAAATCGAAGACGGCACAGAACCCACAGAATCGGACACAGACAACGATGGTTTGAACGACTCCGAAGACGCCGTGCCCAAAGACGACGAAATCAACTGGAAGAAAACCCCGGAAGCTCGATACGTTTGGATTGAACAAATGACGACTCCCGCAGACATCTATGGTAGAATCATTGCACCAATAGCAGTTAACAGCAGCGGGCAAATTCTTTTCCCATATTACACTGATGGAGAGGAAGACTCCAGCACCGATCCACTCAAAAACAATTTGTGGGATAGTGCCACACGCCAATGGACGAACCTTCCTTCCAGCGGTTCTCAAGCCATCGAGATAGAAGCAGGGTTGACATACACCGCCGATGATCGAGCCGGTGGATTTATCGACATCAACGATAGCGGCACAGTCTCCGCCCTCTCTCGCAGAACCCACGGCTCACCCTATTCACCCGTAGCTGGCGCACACGTCATATCGGGGACACAATCCGCAATGATTTGGGAAAAAAGCGGCAATCCCGCTACCTACGGCACGCCCAAATACTCAATTTATCATCCAACACATCCTATAGTTGACTGCCCGGATTGCGGTCCGGACTACCGGAATTCATGCTGGAGTGAGCTGGATATCGGCGCTCATGCGGGTGCTGCTTATTACTGGAGAAACTGGAGAGCACCCGGAGGACGCATCGGCACCGATGGAACTATGAATCTATGCGCCAGCATCAGTGGGGGTACATACAACCGCAGCCCCGTATGGCTAATGCGCGACGGGGCAATTACATCAGACAAGCTCACCCTAGAAATCAAACACTTCGGACAAAGCCAACTCGACTACCGCACCCAACTCGGGAGCGGTACCGCCTTTGCCGGAGCCATCCTTGACAAAAACCGTGCACTCTTCGTGGAAACCTTTGAAAATACGAACGCGTCCAATCTCTGGCTTAAAGATGGAGAGAGCGTCGAAATCATAACGACTACTGCCCCGCTCCAGAACGACCAAACTGACATCACGCTGGCACCGACGAAAAAAAACAATAATTCGGAAAGACTTTGGATCGCAGCGAAGTACAAGGTTCTTTTGGAGAAACGCGTAGGCGGCACCGGAGCCGGACGCTGGTATGAGCCTCCCAGTATGGCCGAAGGCGCGATCCGCCTCAACTCCCGAGGCGAAGCCATCACCCCCGGCAAACCCGCAACCGCAACAACCTCCGCCGTCTCTCCAAAAGTATGGCGCAACGGCAAATACCACGACCTGAACGACGACAAGCTGACATGCAAACCCACAGCCGTCATCATCACCGAAGCCATCGACCTCGCCAGCAACGGTATCATCCTCGTGCAAGCAACCGATAGCACTGCGAACAAGACCGGTCTCCTCCTCCCGGTGGACTTAGATGTTGAGTATGTCAGGCAAGAGGGAAATAAAGAATTGGAAGACTCAAAAGAAGATGCGGGTGATGGAGCATATATTTCACTCCAAAGCCAGACGCATCAAGGGGAAAACATCACCCCGACAACCTACCTCGTAATCAGGCCGACGCCTGGATTGCCAGCAGATGGGAAAGTCCGGCTTAAATTCAACTCCGGTGGGCGCTACAAAGTTTCAAAAAATCTACTCGGAACAGACTTGGTCGTAAGTGAAGTGACGGAGTTTCCAGCAGGACAGGAAACCCGACTTTATTTAGTGGGTGAGACTAAAAGCCAATCGCGAGGTGGCGAGCAAATCACGATGCAGATCAACGTCAATGAATCATGGATTGATGGAGATTCACTGAAAGCGACGGTTGTCCAAACTCA
>JANMLQ010000241.1:0-4641 GCA_031372635.1 Akkermansiaceae bacterium
AGCTATCGCGGAAGACGCACAGCTTGCACAATATCATTGCGTTTGACGCCATACTCCACAGGATCGACGCATGTCGCGACCCGATCTGAATTTACTGGTCACCCTTGATGTGCTGCTCGCGGAAGGCAACGTGACGCGCGCAGCAAAACGATTGCGGCTTAGCCCGTCGGCAATGAGCCGGGCTCTGGCGAGATTGCGTGAGACAACGGGCGATCCGCTGTTAGTCAGAGCCGGACGCGGTCTCGTTGCCACACCACGGGCCGCCGAACTTCGAGAGCGGGTCGGCCAGCTCGTGCAGGAGGCAGAGGCGGTTCTACGCCCTGCCGAGAAACTCGATCTCAAACAGTTAGTCCGAACATTTACTCTGCGCACCAGCGAAGGATTTGTGGAAAACTTCGGGCCAGCACTCATCGCCCGCATCGGAGAGGAAGCACCCGGCGTGCGGCTGTTCTTCGTGCAGAAGCCGAACAAAGACAGCGCGCCGCTTCGTGACGGAACGGTCGATCTGGAGACCGGTGTGGTGGAGAAGACGACAGCACCTGAGCTGCGGGTGCAGGCCTTGTTCCGGGATCGTCACGTTGGCACCGTGCGGAAAGGTCACCCGTTGAGCAAGGGCAAAATCACGCCCGCCCGTTATGCAAACGGCAGGCATATCATCGTCTCACGTCAGGGACTCGAACAAGGACCGATCGATGAATCCCTGATGGCGTTGGGGCTGGAACGCGAAATCGTCACCATCGTCGATGGGTTTTCAACCGCACTGGCCCTGGCCCGCACCTCCGACCTGATCGCCAGTGTGCCCGAACGACATACCGGAATCCTGCGCGCCGAGATGCATAGCTTCTCCCTTCCGGTCGCCACGCCAGAGTTCACGATTTCATTGCTCTGGCACCCTCGGATGGATGCCGATCCAGCGCATCGCTGGCTGCGTAGCCACGTTAAGGATGTCTGTGCGACGGGCTGCTGAAGAGGCTATCCAGCCCGTCGCGCCCAGGAAGGGGCCCGTTCATTTTTCAGGCGTGGTTCAACTCAAGAATCTGCTGGAGTTGGAGGGAAACCACGCGCTTGAGGGCCAGCACTGCCACCTCGGGTAGGATATCTTCTCCGGCGAGAAAATCGCGGAAGTCGCTGCCTTGATGGGCGTTTTGAGATGCTTTTGTTTTCATCGGTTGGAACGGATCAATTTCTGAATCTCATCGTGGTTGCCGATGAAGAAGAAAACCAGTTCTGCCGGTGACGCGATGAACACGAAGGCCAGCCTATCATCCAGGCCGACACGGCATTCGAAAATCGTTTTGGTGAGACGACGAATTCCAATGCCTGAATCTCCGGGGTCCGCGCATCGCAACAAACCCAAGCTGATTTTCGCAAATCATAGCTGATTTCACAGCCTCCTTCCTTACCAAGAAAGCCGAGTTGACCATGTTGGGAGAGCCGCATCCGAAGCCCCCTAGCGTTCCGCCGCCCGCACCGGGCAGCGCGGCGGAGAAGTCGCGGCGGGTGTGTGCGCGGCTGTGGTTCGCGCAGGGGTTTTGGTGGTTCCGCTCCGAGCGCGATGGTTCCATCCGGGAGATCAGTTCCGTGATGCGGGAGCTGCGATATGTCAGGAGGGCGCTCGCCAAAGCGCTGTGTCTGAGCCAGCGCACGCTGGACCGGCTGGTGAGGGATGAGCTTTGCCAATCGGCGGGAGTCTGGCTGCGCTCGTTGCGTGCGGTGGAGATGCGCTTCCGGGTGAGGACGGGAGAAGCGGCTGGTAAGATGGCAGCGGGCTACGGTTTCCAGCACCAGACGGATTTCACTGCGGAATTCAGGCGCTGGTATGAGGTAAGCCCACGGGAGTTTCTGAAAAACTGCCATCCTGGGGCAGAACAAGGGCAGAGAGAGGCTGGAAGCGCAAAAGCACCGAAGCATGAACTCTGGACTGCGGCGCGTATCGCCGCTTTGAGGGACGACGTCAGCGTTTCCCCTGAAGCCTGAACCATGCTTATCCGGTTGTTTGCCAAAAAATAAATAAGGAAGGCAGGAAAGCAGGAAGGATGTGGTTGCATGTTTCTTTTCCTGCCTTCCCTATTGAAATTCTTCTGACCTGTTTGTCAGGTAACCGGATAAGGATGGCCTGAACATTCCCCGCAGGCAGTGTGCGGGCGGTCATGATGATTGGGAACAAGCCACACAGCAAAAACAACCTCCACCGCCAAAGCGGCGATGCCCGCCGCAGTCCAAACTCCCACTCGTTTTAACCTCCGCACAAAAATCCGAAAAATCCCGTTGCCAAGGCCGGGGCGCGTTCATTAGCTTCCTCGCAGCATGAAAAAACTCCTCGTCATCGCTGGCGCAATCGCCTCTCTCACGGTTTTCGTATCCGCCGACATCCACGCCCCTCCCGGCTCCACCTACACTGCTGGTCGCAAGCTTGGCCGTGCCCTCAGCAACATCCTCTACGGTGTGGTGGAAATCCCCGAGCAGATCGTCCGCAAGACCGACTCCTACGGTCACAAAGCAGGCTGGTCCTACGGCGCTGTCGATGGCACCCACCGTGCATTCCGCCGCCTCGGCTACGGTTTTTACGAACTCTTCACCTTCACCTGCCCGACCTATCGCGGCACCTTCAAGCCACCTTATGAGCGTTGCGGCGAAGACAACCGCATCGAGATGAACGTACACGACGGCCTCTCCGAGTTCCCACCCGAGCTTGGTGCCGAGAGCTACTTCTCCCACACCCGCACCCAGTCCTACTGAGTCCGGATTGATTCAATTACCACATCCCGCCTTCGGTTCACCCGTTGGCGGGATTTTTGTTAGGTAGCTCATGCCTTCCCGCCCGCATCGCCCCACTTCTTTTTCCACTCGGGCACCTTGGGTTTTGCCGTGGAAGCAGCATATTCATCATCAAGATCAAACCGCACCTTGAAACCACGAAGAAGAGATCCAATCTCCTTTGCCTCCTCCAACAACTTTACCAAGCGGTCATGAGGAATATTGACCTCCCTGATTGCTGATGTTAGCGCAGCTTCGCGCCGCTGAAGAACTGTAACCGAAAGCAGGGCGAGCGCGTGCTCCGCCGCCAGCATTCCGTCTTGCGGCGCGCCCTCCAGCACCACATCACGAATGAGCGCCAGACGATCGGATTCCGGCAGGCCGCTGAGAAACGTGTTCACCGCCGCGCTGGATGCGGGGTCCGGCCCGGCGACCAGTATCCGCTCTAACAACGGAATCCCCTCCAGCCAGCGCGCCGCCTCGTGCAGCGTCTCGAATTGTTCACCTAACAAGTGCTGCGCTCCAGCCGACGAAAGCGCGAGGTGGCACATGAACGCCACGATGCGGTGCATCGGCGTGGGTATTGCAGGCGGCGCTTCATCGGGAACATCGCGCTGTCGCTGGGCGCGCTGCGGCTTGGCTTTGATGCGGGCGATTTCCTGGCGCAGCGCCGTCGATGATGTCTGCAAGTGTGCGACCACCGTGTTGATCTGGTTTTCACGCGACGCCACATCACCCATCAATGCGAGGATCTCGGCGCATTCCGTTAGAGCCGCAGTCCGTCCGGCAGCGGCATCCAGCACGCCCTGTGCGCGTGCGTGTTCGAGTTTGAAATCGAAGAACTCCTTGGCGTTCGCTAGCAACTCGCGAAACGCCTCCACGCCGTGGCTTTTCAAGTAAGTATCCGGATCATCGCCCGCAGGCATGCAGACCACCCGCATCGTGAGACCTTCCGGTGCCAGTTCGCGGAACAGCCGCTCGGAAGCAGCCACGCCCGCCTTGTCGGAATCATAACACGCGAGCACATGGCTGGTGTAGCGCTTCAGCAACTTCGCATGATCGCGCGTGAACGCCGTGCCGAGCGGTGCGAGCGCGTGTTCCACTCCCCGCTCGTGACAGGAAATCACATCGAGCTGGCCCTCGCACAGCAGCGCCGCCTTTTCCTTGAGAATCGGCTTCTTCGCACGATCCAGCGCGAACAACACACGCGACTTGATGAACAGCACGGTCTCCGGCGAGTTGACGTATTTGCCGCTGTTAGGGTCTTCGCGAAGTTGGCGGCCGCTGTAGCCGATCACGTCGCCGATCTCGTTGCGGATGGGAAACATCAGCCGGTCCCGAAAGCGCACGCGCAGACCGGATCTAACATTTCCCTCCTCCTTCAGATAACAAATGCCAGCGGCTTCAAGCTCGCGCCCCGTGAATTTCCTATCACGCGCCCAATCGAGAAAAACTCGCGCGTTTTCCGGCATCCAGCCGATCATCCAATTCGCCGCCATTTCCTTGCCGAAGCCGCGCGATTTCAGGTAATCCCGCGCATGTGCCGCGTCCGGTGACTTGAGCAACAGCATGTGAAAAAACTCCGTGGCCTCGCGATGCAGATCGAGCAGCCTGCCCTTGCTCTTGCGCTTCTTGTCCGCCTCTGGATCAGACTCCTCCTCGCGAATCTGCACGCCGGAGCGGCTTGCCAGTTTCCGCACCGCCTCCATGAACGGCAGGTTCTCATAATCCCCCACGAACGATATCGCATCCCCGCCCTTGCCACAGCCGAAACAATGAAACGACTGCCGCGCCGGATTCACGTAAAACGACGGCGATTTCTCGTTGTGAAACGGACAGTTCGCACGGTATTGCGCACCGGCCCGTTTCAAGGGCACGTAGGAA
>JANMLQ010000264.1:0-9831 GCA_031372635.1 Akkermansiaceae bacterium
GCAATCCGGCCAGCGAGCAAGTCGAGTACCTCATCGACGAGTTGGTCAAAACCATCGTTCCCCGCAAGAAGCCTAAGGACATCGACGCCAAAGCCCTGGACGAGCAGCTTCAAAAAATCCTCAACAAGGCCATCATCGGTCGGGAAAACAAAACCACCGCCGCGCGCATCTACTACGCCCGCGCCCGTTTGGCTGAAATGCTCAAGCGCAAGGATCTCTCAGATCTCTACCTCAAAGGAATCGCCACCTCGAACGCTCAAGATCCGACTGTCCTGAGTCCCGCGCTGCTCGCCGTCTGCGGAGAAATCCTGCTCAAAACCGGCGACCTCGAAGGAGCGGAGGCGATGTTCAAGCGCCTCGCGGAACGCTACGTAGATTCCCCGTTTTCCGACGCAGGCCCGGTGGGCATCGGCTACGCCGCACTCGCCCGCAAGAAGCCCGAAGAAGCACTCAAGATTTTCGACAACGCCCTCGCCAACATCGCAGGCATGTCCCGTTTCAAGGAATGCACACTGGGCAAGCTCCAGGCGCTCTACGAATTGGAAAAATACGAACCTGCCGTCAAACTCGCCGCGGAAATCAGCGCCGACAAGAAAACTTACGGCGGCGAGATCACGGCCAAGGCGCAGCTCATCCTCGGCAATATCTATCGCAAGCAGGCCGCCAAGTCAGCCACGGTTTCGCCAGCCGTCGCCAAAGATCAGTATGCGATGGCCCACGGCGTCTTTATCCGGACCTTCCTCGCCTACAAGAGCTTCGCGGAACTCAGCGCGGAAGCGATCTGGCAAGCGTCCGAAGTCGCCGCCGAGATGGGCAACGAGGAGTTGAGCCAAAAGAATATCCAGGACCTCCTGGCCGAGCCCAAGCTCAAGGACACCAAGCGCTACAAAGAGGCGCTGGAGAAATAAAATCCCCCGTTTCATGGCCCCATCCTCCTACACCCTCAAGACCGCCGCGCTGGCATGCGTGGCTGCCCTTGCTTTAATTTCACCCGCTCTTGCCGATCCGCCGCAAGTGGTATTCAAAAACGGTGCTTCAATACCCGTTTCCGCACTCTCGCTACAAGGTACCAATCTCGTCGTTACCGGCGCAGCCGAAGGCTACACCGAAGGCCAGACCATCCCGTTCCAGACCGCCGATCACGTCTATGGCGATCGCCCGGTGGAAATCAACCAAGGCATCGCGCTCCTGCTCATGGGCAATCAGAAAGACGCGATCAAGCTGCTTGAACCCGTGGCCCTCGCCCAGAAAGCCTCCGCTAAAATCCCGGGTAATGTCTGGCTGGAAACCGCCAACGCCCTGCTCGTCGCCCATGCCGTCAACGGTAACGCACCCAAAGTCAAAGAGCTCGGCAAGGAAATCTCCGATTCCACACCGGCCCAAGGGATCGACCCCATCGTCGCCTTGGGTGACGCCTTGCTGATATCGTCTTCTGATGCCAAGGAGCGTCTGAATGCCCTTAAGGATCTGACCGACGGCAGCCAGCCCGCCGCAGTGAGCGCCTACGCTTCCTTTTATGCCGGCAACCTGCTGATGGAATCCAAGAAACCCCCCGAGGCGCTCGACGCCTACCTGTCCGTGCCCTGCCTCTTCCCTTCCGGCGGCCTGATCCTCAATTCCGCCGCAGAAGTTAAGGCCGCCAGTATCCTCGCTACCACCCGCCGCGAGGAAGCCATCGCACTTTTCAAATCCGCTCAAATCACCTCCCCCGGAACCGTGCTTGCCGAGGAAGCCAAGAAGAGCCTAGAAAGTCTCAAATAATCCGAATACTCAACTCCACCAGAAATCGTAACATCCCCGCCATGAAAAAAACCATCCACACGGCTGTCATCGCAGCGTTCTTGTTCTTTCCTATGACCGCCTACGCCGCCGCGGCTGCGGACCCCAAGAAAACGCAAACATTTCTCGATGTTTACAAGCAGGGTGGCTGGTGCATGCACTTCATTCTCGCCTTCTCCATCGCCACCGTCTGGCTGATCATCGACCTCTGGATGCGCACCAGCGTCAAGAAGATGACTCCGGAAATGGATTTGCAGACCGCCCGCCAAGCTTTCCTCGGTGGTGACTATGTCGGTGCTTATGCCGCGATGAAAGCCTCCACCAGCCCCTTCGCCCAAGTCGTGCGCGCCGCCCTCAGCTCCGTCGGCTTCGGTAAGGACGCCACAGAAGAAGCACTGCTAGCCGAGGTGGACAAGATCAGTTCCACGCTCCAAACCCGTATCAACTACCTCTCCGTCATCGGTGTGTGTACTCCCATGGTCGGGCTGCTTGGAACGGTCTCCGGCATGAAAGGAGCCTTCGCCGAACTCGGTTCCTCCGGCATTGGCGATCCGGGCGCGCTTGCAGGCCACATCGGTGAGGTACTCATCGCCACAGCCTCCGGCCTCTTCATCGCCATCCCGGCCTTCATGGCCTTCTATTTCCTGCGCAACAAGCTCCAAGGTGCCATTCATCAGCTCCAAGAGGAAACTGAAAGCCTCTTCCGCAACGCGCCTTATGATTACCTCAAGGACGCGGACGTCGGCCAAGAAGCCACTTACGCCGCGCTACCCAACTGGGTCACAGGTGCCGAAGCCGTCGTCACGCAGGGCTGATCCGCCCGCTGACCCACCCCACATCAACCCCTAATCACACAAATCCATGGCCGGCGGCGGAGGAGGAGGCGAAAGCGGCGAACCGGAGTTCCAAATTGCTCCGATGATCGACGTGTTGCTCGTGTTGCTCATTTTCTTCATGAGTATTACGTCCGCTGAGGTGCTCAAGGTGGACAAGAATATCAAGCTGCCTGTTTCCCCGAACGCGAAGAAGCGCGATCCGGAAATGTCCAAACACGAGATGGCCATCAACGTCCGCTGGGACGCCAAACTCTCCAAGGCCTTCGTCAACGTGGATGATAAGGAATACGCGGAACTCACCGAACTGGTCCCCTATTTCCAGAAAAAAAGGGAACGTGATCCGCTCATACGCGCCGTAGTACGCGGGGACAGCGCACTGCCCGCCATCGAAATCCAGCGCGTGATGAACGTGGTGGGCGAGGGCGGCATCGCCGATATTTCATTCGCAGCCTCCAACAAATAGCCCCAGATGAAAAAGCATCACAAAAAGAAACCCTCCAGCGAAGTGAACTTGGGCTTCCAGATCGCGCCAATGATCGACGTCGTCTTCGTCATCATGCTCTTCTTCATGGTCATGGCCGGCGCGGTCCAGGTCGAGAACGCCCATAACACCAAACTGCCGGGAACCGTGGAGCGTGATCCCAATCAAACTGAGCTGCCGCCGGACGAGATTGCCATCCGCATCGAAGACGACGGACAAGTCCTGCTCAATGAAGACCCGCTCGACAGCCCGGAAGCCAAGCAGTTGAAAGAACTCGCCAGCAACCTCATCCAGCTCAAGACCAGCAGCGATGCCTCCAAGTCACCCGTGCTCGTCACCATCTACGCCAACGAACAGGCCAAATACGAACGCGTGGTGGATGTGCTCGACGCGCTGTCTCTCGCGGCGATTCAAAATGTCACTTTCCAAGCCGGGGCACCTGAGTAGTGTTACCCAGCGAACCCTAACCGAATCCCAGTCATGGAAGAACCCATCCAAATCGAACACGTCAGCGTTGAGGAAATCCAGGAACTCAACAAGAAGAAGCGAGGCGTCTGGGCCAAGCTCGGCGGAGGTGCGCTGACCTTTGCGATTATCTTCCACGTCATCCTGCTCATCATCGGCGCGATCTGGATCTTCCAAGTCATCAAAGTACCAGAGAAAAAGGTCGATTTCCTTCCCGGTGGCGGCGATGCAGGCGGCGGCGAGCGTTCTGCCGAGACCAAGGTGAACACCAAAAAGCGCGCCCAGATCACCCCTTCCACCAACGTCAAACGCGTCTTTGCAGAAGGCGCAGTTTCAAACTACGCGATTCCCGATCCGGGTGATAATTTCGGCGAAATGTCCGCCCTCAGTTCGCTCTCTGCCGGCGGTGCGACCGGTGGCCTCGGCGGCTCCGGCAGCGGCGGCGGTTTCGGCTCCGGTCAAGGCTCCGGCAGCGGTCTGGGCATGGGCGGTGGCAAAGGAAAACTCTTCGGCCTGATCCCGGAGTCCATGCGCAAGCGCTGCTCGAAGGAAGACCGTCTCCAGCGCCTCAAGGAAAGCGGCGGCACACCCGCTTGCGAAGAAGCCGTGGTCAAGGCCCTGCGCTGGTTCAAGGCCAACCAAAACCCGGACGGTTCATGGAGCGGCGAGCACAAGCCCGCGATGACTGGCCTAGTGCTGCTCGCCTACTTTGGCCATTGCGAAACCCCCATCTCTGAGGAATTCGGCGAATCCTGCACCAAGGGCATCGCCTATCTCGTGGACGTTGCCATGAAAAACGACGGCAAGATGGCCTCCAATTTCACCGCCAATAGCTGGGTGTATGAGCACGGCATCGCCACCTACGCGCTCGGCGAGGCCGCCACCTTCTGCAAAGAACTCAAGGTAGAGATCCCCTACTTGATGGAAATGACCGAAAAAGCCGGCCAGTTCATCATCGACAACCAGAACGAAAATGGCGGCTGGGCATATTCCTTTAAGACGGAAGGCGGCCATACCGACACCTCGGTCGTCGGCTGGCAACTCCAAGCGCTCAAGGCATGTTCCCATGCTGGCATCAAATACAAGGGTTTGGGCGGCTGCATCAACAAGGGCCTCGATTATCTGGCCACCTGCCAGAATGATAACGGTGGCTTCGGATACACCGGCCCGGAAGGGTCCGCTGGTGGCAATAAATATTTCACCCTGACCGGAGTGGGCGCACTCTGCCATCAAATGTGGGACAAGGGGAATTCCTCGCAGGCCAAAAAAGGCGTGAAGTACATCAAGGAACACACCCAGTTTGACTGGAACACCGAGCATTCCGACCTCTACGCCCACTACTACGAGTCCCAAGCGATGATGCAGGCGGGCGGTGAAAACTGGAAGTTCTACAACGATCTTTTCCGCGATCAGATGCTCAGTAACCAGAATGCTGACGGGACATGGAAAGCTCCCGGCCACGCTGGCCACAATATCGGCAACCCGGTGTACCGCACCGCGCTCTGCACGCTGATGTTGGAAGTCTATTACCGCTTCCTGAACTCCACCGGCGGCGGCATCCAGCGGAAGGCTAGGAGTATCTGACACGTTGCCCTGCTGCATTTCAGAGTGGAAAAGCGCAAGTCCACGGGCTTGCGTTGGACATGAAGATGGCTAGACTCCCACCACGTTCATGAAGTGCCTCACTTACTCCGTCGCGGGGTTGTTGTTTTCCGCGTCCATCGCATCCGCAGCCGCGGAGTCCGCACCGGCTGCGAAACAGGTTGATTTCAGCTTTATCGAAGTGCTGCATAAAGGCGGCATCATGATGTTCCCGCTCGGCCTGATGTCGGTGATCATGGTCATCTTGATCCTGATCTTCATGCTGACAATCCGCCGCAACGCCATCGTCAGTGACCGCTTCATGAACACTGCGGAGTCGATGATTCGCAAACGCGATTTCCTCGGACTCGTCGCCTACAGCCATCGCCGCAACGAGTGCATGGCGCGCATTTCACAGAAAACCCTCGATTTCATTTCCAGTAACCCCGGCATCCCGTTTGAAAACGTGCGCGAAGTCGCCCAGACCGAAGGTTCCCGCCAGGCGGGCATGCTCACCTCCCGCATCACATACCTCGCGGACATCGGCGCGATTGCCCCGATGGTCGGCCTGCTCGGCACCGTGATCGGCATGATCAAGGCCTTCATCGAGATCTCTTCCGGCGGAGTCCAAGGAGTGCGCCAGATGGGTCTCGCAGAGGGCGTTTCCGAGGCACTCATCGCCACTGCGGGCGGGCTGGCCATCAGCATCGTGGCGCTGGTGTTTTATTCGTTTTTCCGGGGCAAAGTGTTCCGCTATATCGGCGAGCTTGAGGCGGCGGCCACGCATCTGATCGCGCTTTTACACGCGCAGTTCGAGCGCCAGTCGTTGCAACAACAGCAATCATTCACTGCGCCCGCCGCACAGCCGCAGCGTGCGCGAGAAGACTACGCCATGCCGGTGCCATCACCGCTAGCGGGCGAGCGCCCGGACCTCCACGGAATCTAACCAGGCGCACGGATGAAATTCGCAAGCCGTCAACCGCCGCCCATCGCCATGCAACTGGCGCCGATGATCGACATCCTGCTGCTGCTGCTAAGTTTCTTCATCATCAGTTGGCAGTTCAGCCGTTCGGAAACCGAGCTCAACGTCTCCGTGCCCACCGCCCAGGAAGGAGCGGAGTCCAAACAACAACGCGGCGAAATCATCATCAACGTGCTGCCAGACGGCACCGTCCGCGTCGAGGGTCTCGAAGTGGACCTCACCCAACTCCACACCAAGCTCTCTGCCATCTCCAGACAGTTCAAGAACCAGCCCGTCCGCATCCGTGGTGATGGCAAGGTGGCCTATCAGCGTATCGTTGAAGTCATCGACACCTGCCAGAAGGCGGGCATCTGGAACATTTCCTTCGCTACCCAGAGCCCCAAAACCGACGGGTGATCCTATTGTGAAAATCACAAAGCTCCACGCATCTTGAAACGCACACTCGCACTGCTACTCCTCGTTTCCTGCCCCATCGCCGCCCAAGTGCCGCGAGCGGAAGTCGTGGACCCTGCGCTCGCGCCGGATGCGGGAAATGATTTCTTCCTGCGTGGCAAGAACCTCTACGATGCCGCGCAGTCCGCCGCCGATCTCGAAAACCGCCGCAATCTCTATGAACGCTCGGCGCAGATCTTCTCGGAATACCTCGCCAACTTCGCCAACCACCCGAACGCCGAAATGGCATGGTGGTACCTCGGCAACAGCCATTACCAAGCCGGCCACCTAGACGACGGAAAACGCTGCTTCTCCACCCTGCTCAACCGCTATGGCAAAGGCAAGTGGGCCGCCGCCGCTGCCTACACGCTCGCTGCGGACCACTACAACAAAGCCGAATACGCCTTCGCCGCGCCGATGTTCGAGCGCTATGCCGCCAATGCCGCGAAGCCGGACGAGCGCCCGCGCGGCAATTACTTCGCGGGCAACTGCTACCGTCTGTTAGGCCGCGACCGCGAAGCCATCGCCGCGTTCAAGAAAGTCATCGAAGATCCTGCGGGCGCACTGTTTGCCCCACAGTCCAAGGTCGCGCTCGGCCATCTATCACTCAACGCGGGCAAGCTCCAGGAAGCGCTGGATCAGTTCATAGAAGTCGTCGCTGCGGACTATCCTGCGAAAGTCCGCGGCGAGGCGGCGCTGCATGCTTCACTCACAGCCACCAAGCTCGACAAAACCGATGTCGCAGATCGTTACCTTGCACTCATCATGCGCACCGCAGGCATGGAGGACTTCCGGCCGGACGCGCAGACCGCACTGATGAGCAATCATTTCGCGAAAAAGGAATACAAGGAAGTCATCCGGGTGTTTCAGACCAGCACCGCAAAAGCCGTCGGAGAAAAAGAAGCCGCGCGCCTGATGCTCGCCGCGCGCGCCCACATGCGCATCAAGCAACCGAGCGAGGCGCTCGTTCTGTTCCGCGATGTGGAGAAACTCGTAAAACCCGAGACGGATCTCGCGTTCCAGGCATCGTATTACCGTCTGCTATGTTTCTTCCAAATCGAAGGCCGTCATTTGCCGGATCAAGTGGATGCCTTCCTCCAACTCTATCGCAAATCCCGCCCGGACGATCAACGCATCCACACCGCGCTCATGATGAAGGCGGAGTCTCTTTCCTCTAACAAAGACATCGCCGGAGCCGCCAAGGTGTACAACGAAATCAACGCTGGCATCGTCAGCGAGAAGAACCGTCCCGGCCTGCTCTATCAGCGCGGTTGGTGCCTCTCCGAGGCCGGCGATCATCAGGGAGCCGTTCGTTCCTTCGGCGAGTTCATCAGCCGTTATCCCGATGACGCCCGCGTGCCCTCCGCACTCGGCAAGCGCGCCATGGCCTACGTCGCGACTGCCGAGCCACAGAAAGCCATCGCCGATTTCGATCGCCTCACCGCGCCCGGCACACCTGCCGATCTCGCATCTTTCGCATGGCTGGAATCCGCACGCATGCGCCGTGGTGAGAACAACATTCCGGACATGATCGCCCGCTATCAGGGCTTACTCAAAAACGTCGGCGATCTCAGTGACAACCTCCAGGGGGAAGCCAACTACTGGATCGGCTGGGGCCTTGTGAAAACCAACGCCGCCAAAGAAGCCGTGCCGCATCTGGAAAAGGCCCGCACCCTGCGCCCCGATGCCTACCGCAAGCACGCCGGCATTCTGTTAGCGCTCGGCTACTTCGCCGCACAAGACGCCGCCAAACTCGCCGCAGAAGTCAACTTCGCCATCGACGGAAAATACCAGGACGACGTTCCTGACCAAGTCCTCCAGTGGTGCGGCATGCAGGCATTCAACTCCGCCGACTACGCACTCGCCGCGAAATGCCTCTCCCTCATCGCCAGCCCCGAAGAGCCGCGCGCCACACCCAAGGAAGTCTGGCGCTACCTCGCAAAAGCACTTCTCGAAACAGCCGACAACGAAGGCGCACTCGCCGCTGCAAACAACGTGCTCGCCATTGAGGACAACCCCGCATGGAAAGCCGATGGCTTGTTAGATCGTGGCCGCGCGCTGCTTTCACTCGACCGCCCCGCCGAATCCCGCAAGGCGGCCGATGAAGCACTCGCACTTCGTCCCCAAGGCCGCACCAGTGGCGGACTCCGCATCCTGATCGGTGATCTGGAAATGAAAGCCGGTGATCCCAAGAAAGCCTCCGCCGAATACCTCATCGTTGTCGGTTTCCTCGATGACAAGGAACTCAAACCACTCGCGCTTCACAAACTCATCGAAGCTCTTGAAAAACAGGGCGACAAAGCAGAGGCGGAAAAATACCGCCAGCAGCTCAAGACCGAGTTTCCTGATTGGAAAGCCAAGTGATCCGAGATTTAGGCTTTCGTCAGGGCTTGCCAGCCCTTTGATTCCTCCCCCGCTTTCCTCATGATTCCACCGTCCTCATCCGCATCCGCTCCGAAGCCCGCCAAACGCAAGCCGGGTCCGCCTTCATGGTCTCCGGAACAATCCGCAGAACTCTACGGTCTCGAATCGTGGGGCCACGGCTTCTTCGGCGTCAATCGCAAGGGCCACGTCACCGTGCGCCTTGAAGATGACGAGGCACGCAAAGACGTTTCCTTGTTCGAGGTCATCGATGGCCTGCACGAGCGCGGCACTCATCTGCCTGTGTTGCTGCGCTTCCGCGATCTGTTGCACTCACGCATTTCGGAAATCAACGAATCGTTTCGTAAGGCGATCAAGGACACCGGCTATCGCGGCGAATACCGCGGCGTCTATCCGATCAAGGTCAACCAGCAGCGCCAAGTCATCGAAGAGATCGCCGAGTTCGGAAAAAAATACCACTACGGTCTCGAAGCCGGCTCCAAGCCCGAACTCATCGCCGCGCTCGCGCACATGAACGATCCGGAAGCCTACATCATCTGTAACGGCTACAAGGACGAGGAGTTCATCGACCTCGCGCTGCACTCGCAGAAGATGGGCCTCAAAATCATGCTCGTTCTGGAAATGCCCAGCGAGCTGGAACTCATCCTCGAGCGCTCGCGCCGTATCGGTGTGCTGCCCAATCTCGGCGTGCGCGTGCGCCTCTCCACCCGCGGCTCCGGCCACTGGCAAGACAGCGCAGGTGACAAGTCCGTCTTCGGCCTCAACGCCGCACAAGTCATCGGCGTCGTGGATCACCTCAAGGAATCCGGCCACCTCGACTGCCTGAAAATGCTCCACTACCATCAGGGTTCACAGATCCCTAACATCGCTGCCATTCGCGAGGGCTGCACCGA
>JANMLQ010000274.1:0-3815 GCA_031372635.1 Akkermansiaceae bacterium
CGTTTGCCGAGGCGGACGAAGGCTCCGATGATGCGGATTTCGTAGGCGGTGTAGTTGTTCCATGGCATGTCGCCACGGTGCTTGCGGCGGAAACCATCGAGGTAGGTTTCGAGCATGGCGTGGAGCGGTTCTGCGGGCAGGACGCCTGCGAAGTCGAGCTGGGCGATGGCGTTGGAGGTGGCGGTGGGATCGAAGTCCGCCCACTCGACGGAGCCTGGGATGTAGTTGAGTTGTTTCTCTGCGATGACCTTGCGGATGGATGAGAGTAGGTCGCCTTGGAAATGGGCGGCATCGTTTCGCCAGCGTTCGGCATCGTCATGGAGACCTGCTAGATCGGCGAGATCGGCGGCGGATTGGAGTCCGCGCACGCCCCAGAAATCATCCCAATAAGAATGGACGGGGTGGGCGAGGTAGCCTTCGTGGCTGGCGGACTCGGGGAGCAGCCCGTAGAAGGTGGTGGATTTGAATTCCTCGGTGAGGCGCTGGTTTCTCAGTGAAATCAGGTAGTCCGCAGCGAGCCGGGCATTGTCGATCATGTGCCTGAGGAATAGTTTCTCGCCGCTCCCGCGCATGACTTCGCGAATGCCCCAGAGGAATTGGCCGTGGCTGTCATGCTCGACTAGCCAGTCCACGCCATCGCGATCGACCACGCAGGGGATGAAGCCGTCCTCACGCTGGAACGTGGCATACCAAGAGAGGAAATTGCGGAGCGGGGTGATGGTGCCGGCCTTGGCGAGGGCGGCTCCCATGATGACGCAATCCCGCACCCAGGAGCGGGTGTAGCGGCGCGGGCCGGGCTGGATGGCGGGGCCGTCGCGGTTGATGAGGATGTGGCCGGCGGCGGTGCGCAGGCAGTCGAAGGCGGGAGCGGCGCAATCCGGCACGTCCCAGTTCACAGCACCGAGTTTCCTGCGCCAACGTGCGAGGGCCAGCTTCCTGCTGTTAGAGGTGAGTTCGTCTAGCGTGCTGAAGTAGGGGATGGAAACGGTGACCTCGTGAGTGCTGCGGCCGGGTTCCAGATTCCAGATCATCGTTGCGGAGGCGAGGCCGGATTTATCAACGGCGTAGCGCCTTGTGGGGATGGCGCGGTTTTCTAACACCATGAGCACAGCGCCTTCCTCGAACAACGCGGCTCCGCACGATTGCGGCGCGGGGGAAGCGAACATGCGGCGATCTTCCACGGTGAGTCCGTCATGGTGGCAGTTGATACGGTGGATGGGGCTGCGCCCGCCGAGATTGCGGAAGGCTTGCCACGGCGGGTTCACTTGATAGGGCCGCACCGCGACCATCAGGCGCGTGCCGGGAGCGGCGGCGTGATACTTCAAGCGATACGTCACATGCAGCGTGAGCGAGTCATACGTGCCGCCGACCCATGGCAGGATTTCGAGTGTGAATCCTTCGCCGTGCCAAGTGACGGATGGCATGGGCGCACCGCCGCTTGGTAGATGAAGGCTGGGTTTCATGTCCGCCCATGTGAGCGGGCCTTGCGGCGTGAGGATGAAGGGTTCGAGTGAGAAGCCTGCCTCATCGACTTCTAACAAACCTTCCTCGTTGATGAGTGCGCGGCGTTTCCCTTCCGGGCTGCCGACTGGCGTCCAGTAGGATTGCTCGCGCAGCCAGTAGCGCGGGAACCAGCCGCGCGGGAAGTCCGCAGCCATGTTGTGGATGAATTCATTCGGCGTGCGGGTGAAGGCGTCCGGCCTCAGGGTGAGTGAGGAAAGCGCGGCGCACTCTGCGTTTCCGAAGGTGATCCGCAGATAGCGCGCATCCGCCTCGGGCACGGGGATGTGAGTGAGCGCACCGGCGGCGGACTCCGCTTGATAGACGCGCTTCCATGATTTGCCGTCATCGGAAACAGCGATGTCGCAGGCGCGTGGCGGTAGTCCGTCCGGCCAGCGGATGACGAGTCCGCCGAAACGAAGCCTGCGTCCGAAGTCCGCCTGCCAGAAAGGTGCGGCGTCATCCGGTGCGGCACGCCAGACACTGCCGCCGCTTGTGAAAAACACGGCTTCCGGCGGGCAATCCACCTGATGGCTGGAAGCATGGATGGCAGCGGGTGAACGCAGCGTTTGATCCTCAATCGAAGGTGTTAGAAATTCCAACGTGCCTTTGCCGCCGGGGCCAGCGGCGATGACGAGTTCCACCGCTTCTACCGTTGAGGGTGCGCCGCCGCCTGCTGGACCCCATGCGAAGGGCAGGTCGCGTTCATGGAAACGGTAGCCCGTCCATGCGGATGGGATTTGGAAATCCTGTTTCAGATTGCGCCAGACGTTAGCGCCACCCGGATCGGCGACTTTGAACTCGAAATGATTCGGAGGTCCTTCGCCACGCAGCTTAAAGCCGATCTCGAATGTCTCTGGAAGTGTGAAGCGGATCACGCGGCGGATTACGACGAATCCGCCGCCGCCATGGAAGTCGTAGTCGAAACGAAGACCCTTACAGCCATCCGCGCCGGTGATGGGTGAGAGGCGGCCTTCGGCATTTCCTGATGCGAAGACCTGCCATGATTCCGGATCGTCGAAGAGCGAGGAGAAAGGGTTTTCGGGCATCGGCTGCGGGTTCGCGCAGGAAGCTAACAAAGCCCGCTTGTGATGCGCGAATGGAATTTTTGCGTCTCTTAAAATGATTTCAACGAAACGCGGAGGCGCGGAGTGCGCGGAGAAAAACGCTGAGTTCATCGCCTACTGCGTTCTTTCCGGAAAATCTGATCCATTCTCTGCGAAGTCCTCTGCGGCCTCCGCGTCTCCGCGTTTCGATGCCGTCTCTGCGCTCTGGACAAAACACGCTGTGCCGCGCACAAGCGGGCCGGATGAAAAAGTCATTTCCCTTCAGCGTGCCGGGGCATCAGCCGCCGCGTGTGGTCGAGTCGATCAAGAACGATGTGCGGAAATACCTGAAACGCGAGCGACGCAAGGCGCTGCCGGAGGGTGTGGATTTTTGGGACTTCAACTGCCGCGTGGGCCAAGGCGATGCGGAACCCGTGCCGAAGCATGTGGAGGAAATCATCCCTGCAATCGATGAAGCTGCGGCGAGTGGTTGTGCTGCGGTTTATCTTGAGATCATCGCGACTCCCGGGCACCGCAAGGGCAAGGCGATGAAGCAGGATGAGGTGTCGGAAGACTGAGCATTCACCATCATGAAAAAGTGTCCCTATTGCGCAGAGGAGATCCAGGACGAGGCGATCAAGTGCCGATACTGCGGTGAGTTCCTCAACGGCCAGCGTCCGCCGGTGATTCCCGGGCAGAAGCCGCCGTGGTATTTCGGGACGGCGTTGATCGTGGTCGCGATTCTAACGGTTGGGCCGCTGGCGCTGCCGCTGGTGTGGTGGCATCCGTCGTTGAAGCTTCCTTGGAAACTTGCCATCACCGCAGGGACGCTTGTGTTGACTTGGTTGATGTACGTTTCCACGATGGCTTCGCTCAAGACGATCAACGAGGCGATGAAGATGATGGAGACCATGTGAGTCGGAGCGCGGAAACTTTGGACTGCGGCGAGCATCGCCGCAGTCCAAAGTAATCTTCGTCCCGTTGGGACGGCTCATACTAGCCCGGCACAAGGTGCCGGGATTGTCATCGCCCGATATCCCGTGTCCTGAAGGGACACCTCATGTGGATACGGCTTCGGTTATCCGCTGCCAACATGAAGCGTCCCTTCAGGTCGCGGTTCCTATCCGAACACAAAACCCGGCACCTTGTGCCGGGCTGATATGAGCCGTCCCGTTGGGACGAATATCGCTATGGAAATCGTTGGGATGAGTAGGATGCGTATGAATGCCGGACGGGTTGGAGCGCGGAAACTTTGGACTGCGGCGAGCA
>JANMLQ010000281.1:0-9887 GCA_031372635.1 Akkermansiaceae bacterium
GTCTATACGGTCAACGCCCAGGACGAGCTGCGCCGACTGCCCTACCGGCTGGAGTGGGACGCTGCGTTCCGCGCCCACCTGAACCGACTCGCCCTCTCCAAGCCGGTCATTTTCTGCGGCGACCTCAACGTGGCTCACCAGGAGATCGACCTCGCCCGCCCGAAGGAAAACAGGCAAACGGCGGGTTTCTCCGACGAGGAGCGCGCGAGTTTCACTGAGCTGCTCGAGAGCGGTTTCATCGACACCTTCCGCCACCTGTACCCTGACAAGGCCGGAGCCTACACTTGGTGGTCTTACCGTGGCGGCGCGCGCGAGCGGAACGTCGGCTGGAGAATCGATTACTTCGGCGTCTCGCCGTCGCTGATCAGCCGTGTCGCGGAGGCGACGATCCTGCCCCACATCACAGGCTCAGACCACTGCCCGGTGGGCATTCTCCTGAAATGAATGGAAGACAAGGCCAGCAGCACCGCCCTACTGCTCCGCCGTATTGTGGCCATCCGGGGATTTGATAGTTAAGGTTTAAATCGAGCTTATCAGCTGTTTATAGGGCGCGCCAAGACCATTAACCAAGGATATGGGGTCTTGATTGTGATTATTTTAAACTTTGCTGACAGCAGCTTTTGAAAGCTAAAGAAGTTCCAATGGTTGATATGATCCTTTGGGTTGCCCCAGCGTGAGACATTGATTCCACGCATTAAGCAAGTCATCTGGAAGAACGGTTCGTTTGGTACGCTTAGAATCAATGAATTTGGCTGGAGTTGATGAAAGCGGTCGATGGCCTGCTCGGGATCCTCGAGGTGCTCTAAAACCTCGCAGCAGATAATCGTATCAAATTGCTTTGGGCTTACTTCGAAGTCGAAAAAATTCACTGAACTGCTTTTGATCTTAGGGAAAAGATTCATCATCTGTTCAATATATGGACGGTGGATGTCCAAACCCGTGAATTCCGCATCCGGGTATTGGTTAGCTAGGTGACCACTGATGAATCCTTCCCCACAGCCAACTTCCAGCACATTTGACGGCGCGCCAGCCTGGATAACCAACTTTTGCAAGTCGGTCATGAAGTGGCGAATGGCTGAGCGTTGAACACGGCTTTTTGATCTGTATTTGCCCGTCGTGAATTGATCGAAATAGGAATCTTGAATGTAAGGCATTTTCATCAGGATATAAAATTGAATTTTGACGGTATTCTTGAAGGTCTAACACATCTGGCAGACCTGCTGGATACTAAATGAAATGGGGTTGTCAGACGGGGAGGAAACTGGCAAGCCGATAACCTTCACGAGTATTACGAAATCACTCAAACCGAATCCCACGAATCGATCAAGCTCTTACGATGCCAGGAAAAAAATACTCAGCGCGGAGAATACCAACCCTCTTCCCCGCATCCGGTTCGGCCACCAGCCCTTTCAACGGCCTTCACCCCAAAAGCAAATTCCTAGCAGTCGGGTATTACTTAGCGCTGAGCGCGGAAACGATAGCAGTGACATTCCCTCGCACCATTTCCTCGTAGCTGGTCATGCCTCGGCCGTCCGCCACAAGCTTTTCGCCGAGCTTGATGCCGCTGTCGCGGGTCAGGCTTTCGAGCATCTTGGGGTTAGATTCCTTCTCGGGAAAAACGGCGGCCACGCGCTCTTTTTTCAGGGTGGCGATCAGCTCCGCGAGCTTCGCAGCGTCCGGCATCCGCTCACGGTTCAAGCCCTGGATGGGATAGGATTCGAAGCCGTAAGCCTCGCAGAAATACTCGAACGCGGCGTGGGCGGTGGCCAGCTTGCGGTTGTCGCGCGGGATGCGAACCACTTCACGTTTCACCCATTTTTCCAACTCGTCGAGCTTCGCGCGGTAAGCCTGCGCATTCGCCTCGAACACCGCCTTGTTCTCCGGGCTCGCGGCGGAGAGCTCGTCCGCGACGACCCCCGTCGCGCGGCGAAAAAGATCCACCGAATGCCACCAGTGCGGATCGAACTCATGCTCGTGTTCATGCTCATGCCCCTCGTGATCGCAGGCACCGTGCAGCGCGGGCAGAGTCGCACCGACTTCCACGATGCGCGCCTTACCGGAGAGTATCCCCTTGAGCTTCGGCAGGTAGCCTTCCATCCCCATGCCTGAAACGAAATAGAGAGCAGCACCCTCGGCAGCCACGAGATCCGCCGGCTGTGGCTCAAAGGAGTGCGGATCGCCCTTGGCTCCGATCAGATCGACCACCTCCACCTTCTCTCCGCCGACCTGCCTCAGCAAATCCCCGATCAAAGGATGCAGCGAGGCCACCTTCAGCTCGGCGGCCTGCGCCAAACCCATCACACCGAAACCACAAACCAATATCAGACTCTTCGCGTTCACGCCGACAACCTGAAACGATTTTTCGTTAACGCAAGTATTTTGCGCTAATGAAACCTGTTTTTGAAGGGATTTGAGACAAGTTCTTCGGCGTGGGTGGTGGCGGGGCCGTGGCCGGGGAGGAGGATGCAGCGCGGTGCGGCTTTCGCGAGGGCGGCGCGGAGGGTGCGGCTGGCGAGATCGTGGGCTTCGCGGGTTTTGCAGCCTCCCATGGAACCGGAGAAGATCGCGTCGCCGGGGATGAAGAGTTGGCACTCCAGGCCGTTGACGAAGTATCCGGTGGCAGGCGTGCAGTGGCCAGAGAGATCGACGGTTTCGAGTTCGAGGGAACCGAACGACAAACGACCGGCGATGAGGGCTGCGGTTTCCGAAATCACTCTCAAGCCTGTCGCGGCGAGGGCTTCCATACCGCCGATATGATCCTCGTGCGAGTGGGTGATCAGCAGCGCGTCCAGATCATCCGGTGAGACATTTTCCAATATGTCCCTCTCACCGAAACCGGAGTCGAACAAAAGGCGGACGCCGTCATGTTCCAACTCCCACGCGTTCACGGTCCACTGCCGGTAGGGAAGCTCGATGCGGCGGACACCGGGGATGGCAACAGGGTTTGGAAGGTATCCGGGCAAGGAGATGAGTGCGTCAGCATCGAGGCCAAGCGCGGGGCAGATCGCCCTCGCAGTGGCCTCGTTCATCGCGCCGCCGAGAAGCGCTTCGATTTCGCCTGCGGCGATCCTACTAGCTTCTGAGAGGGCTGAGGCATCGATGCCCAGCCCGCGCATCGCCTTCGCGATAACGTCTGTGAATTCGTCTTCCAGGCTCATCTCATCCGATAGTAGCCGTCCGGATTGTAGAGGAAATAGACATCCTTGGGATTGAGGCGCGGGAGGTAGGTGAAGACCTTTCCGTCCTGGTCGATCTCTTCAACCACCGCCACTTTCTTTTCCGCTGCTTTCGCCTCCACGTCCGGGTTCATGGTGACGGAGCTTTCCACGATGCCATCGACAATGTGGTTCACCCATTTCAGTTTTTGGGCTTCATCGGCGAACTCGCTCCAGTCACCGCTGGTGGAACGGGCGTACATTTTCTCGATGAACTCATCGGTGGATATCCCCATCTTTTTCGCGACCGGCGCGGCTAGGCGATCCCACCAGCGTTCGCTCTCCTTGAAGAACTCCTTCTGCTGGGTGAGGTTCAGGCGCGCGAAGGCGATCTGCGAACTGATCTGGTGGTGGAGGATGACGGCGTTCGGGTAAGCGTAGCTTTCCTCGGCGAGGGTGGTGATGCACGCGGCCATCGAGGCGGCGAAGCTTTTCACGACGACATGGATCGGGGCGTCGCTGGCCTCCATGGCCTTGAGGATGCGGTAACCGGCCATCACCGAGCCGCCCGGGCAATCGTCGATGACGATGAAGATGGGCAGTTTGCGGTCGCGGTTGTTCCAGAAGTCGATGCGGCTGGTGACGAAATCAGCGGTCGCGCCGACGATCATGCCGTTGAGGGGGATGCGGCGGTCGGAGATGACGAGCATGCCGTCATCGCGGAGCGGTTTTTCGAGGTAAACGGGATCGGCATCGGCGAAGGACTCGCGCTTTTCGCGGGTCTCGATGGTCTGCATCTCGGACTGGAGGCGCGTCAACTCCAACGCCGCCTCGCTCTGGAGGCTCTTGAGATCGGCGGCGGTTTTTTCCGAGCGGATTCTCGAAATCTCACCCTCGCGGGTAAGTCGGCCGATCTCCATTTCGGATTCGGCGACGGCATCCTTCACGGCCTCTTTGCGCTTTGCGGATTCGAGGGCGAGTTTTTCGGTGATGAGTTCGCGCTCCAGCTTGAGCTTTGCGATCTCAGCGCGGAGGGCGTTTGTTTCCTGGGTGAGGGTTTCCGTAGCGAGCTTGTTGAGGGACTCGAGGCGAGCGGAATCACCGGATTCGTCGGAAGCGGGGGCGGATTTCTCCTCGGCGGCGGGGGCTGGAGCCTCCTCCGCTTGAAGCGGAGCAAACCCGAGGGCGGACAATAATAACACCTTGTGGAATTTCATTCCTCCAATACTGCCGCCTCGTTCCGTTTTTTCAAGCGGAGCCCGACAAAAATCACGACGGCCACGAAAAGGAGGAAAAGGCAGGCCGCTACGGCGAAAAACATGAAGAGCCTTTGGCTTGCAGAGTCCACCTGGGCATTCGTGATGGTGTCCTTGGGCGTGATTCCTGCGGTTTTCACGAAACGCACGGCACCATCGGCGAGTTCCACGGAGGTGAGTTCCGACATGACTCCGCCGATTCCCTCCTTACCCGCGTAGCGCTCGGCGATGCGGTAGGGGGACATCTGGCCGAGAAATCCCTGGGCGACCGTTTTGCCGGGCACCTCGATATCGCTGATCTGGAGGACGAGTTCCTTGTTCAGCAGACCTGGCTTGGCGACCATGATGCCGTTCAGGTAGCGGGGATCTGAGGTGACCAAACCGCCCTCCCCCTCCTTCGACAGCCGCGGCCGGCCGTTGAGCTGGAAGGAGATTTCCATCCGGATCTCCTTCGGGGAAATCGAGGCCACGCGCAACATGCCCCGCAGATCCTTGAACGGCTCGTAGGCGGCGATGGCGAGGTTCATTTCCTCCACTGTTAGAGCGAGGGACGCTTCGGTGTTTCCGGAAAGCTGTTGGCGAAAAACTTCGAGGCGTTCGGCAAGTGGGTTGAGCGCAGCCTCTTGATTCTCGATGGGTGAAATCTCTACGGGCACGGGTTTCTCCGCAGTGAATTTCGCGATCTCGTTGAACTGCCGGAACAGGCTGAAGATCGAGAAGCCTATCAGAAATACCATCACCACCAGCGCGGCGATGAAGATGGCGCAGCCCGCGAATGGCGAGCGGGCGCTGGCAGAAGTCTCGCGCGGCGGCTTCATGGCGGAGTGTCGTCGCGGCGTTTCGCGTCAGGGATGTCATCAGTATCGCCGGGGAGTTCCGGCTCGGGATGATCGACGGTCCAGCCATCATCGCCGGAGTGATAGGGTTCGTGATAGTTATGCTCGTCGTGCCATGGATCGGGTTCGGCGGCGGGCGACTGGAGGGCGAGGCGTTCTTCGCGTTCGCGGGCTTCCTGTTCCTCGCTCATCCGGTTCTTGCGACGATCGAACCATGCCAGCCAGATGCAGATTTCATAGAGCACGATCATCGGCAGCGCCATGAGCACCAGCGTGAAGACATCCGGCGTGGGCGTGAGCACGGCGGCGGCGACGAAGATGGCGACGATGGCGTAGGAGCGCGTGTTGGACATCGTTTCGTAAGTCAGCAGGCCGAGCTTCACGAAAACCATCACCACCACCGGCAGCTCGAACGAGAGCCCGAAGAGCAGCGTGAACTGCGTGGCAAAGGAAATGTATTCGCCGATGCGCCAGTCGTTAGAGACGCCGAGATTGCCGCTCCATTCGTAGAAGAACAGCAGCGCGCGCGGCAGCACTGCGTAGTAAGCGAAGAGCACGCCGCCGAGGAAGAGTCCGAAGCCGACCGCCATCGCTGGCCACATCACGCGTTTCTCGTTGGAATGCAGGCCCGGCAGGACGAACTGCAGCACGAACATCAGCAGCAGCGGGAAGGCGAGGATGATGCCTGCGAAAAACGACAGCTTCATGGAGAGCATGAACGTCTCCGTGGGCTTCAGCGCGGACATGAGCTTGAGGTTGCCGCGGTTGTCCACTTCCGGGCTGGGTGCGGTTTTCACCAGCAACTTGACCTGCTTGCCCAGATTTTCCGCCAGATCGAGACTGTCGATAAACCCGTCCCGCCGGTCCTCGGGCAGCGCCAGTGCCGCTCGCAGCAGGCTCACGGACTTCGCGTGAAACACCAGATTCGCATCCGGATGCGCCCGATAAAACAACAGCCGCTGCTCCGGCTCCAACGCGCCCGCCGCGTGCGCCAGTATCTTGGCTCCCTCCCACTTTTCCACATCCAGCGGCTTCACCGCGCCGTCCGTATCCTTTGGCAGTTTCGCCTCGAGCTGATTGATCCACACCTGCTCGACAGGCCGCCGCAGCACCTCCATGAGCTGCTTTTGAAAACTGAAGCACACCACCATCGAAATCAGAAGTGTCACCACCACCCGCGTGATCATCGTGCGCAAATCCTCCAGATGTTCGAGAAACGGCTTCTCGTGATCGGGGTGGGATTTCTCCCGGAGTTGGATGACTTTATTCAGCAGATACATGCCAGCGGGCCGGGATTCAAGACCCCGCAGCCTTCCACCGCAAGGGCGGATATTGGATGGAAAAAACGAGCCGTGCAGGGCGTCCAGCCAAGCCGCCGTTTGTCAGCGGTAAACATCACGCCGGTGTCTCACCCGGATGATGAGGACCACCAATTCATCGCCCTGGAAATCGTAGATGACACGGTAGTCGCCGATGCGGATGCGGAACGTATGATCCGCCCCTACCAACTTCTTGCATCCGGCAGGCATTGGATCGTCGGCCAATGCCTCGATCGCAGCCAGAATCCTCGGAACCCATTGTCGGTCGATGCCGCGCAAATCTTTTGTGGCGGACCGGGTGAACTCAATGCGGAAGGAGTCCATCGTCTGCCAATTGTTTTTTCAATTCCGCCAAGGAAACACGCTTCTCATCGCGCCTCTCCGCCACGCAGATCAGATCCGCCACATCCTCCATCATTTCCTCATAATCGGTGATCGGAATCACCACGGCGACCTTCTCTCCACTCTGGTTTGTGAGATACTGTGGAATCATGCCGGGAAAGATAGTGACCGCATCTGCCCGAGTCCAACCTGCATTTCCGGCAAATCCGTTTGACTGTTCTAATGAACAATTCATCGTCCATCCATGTCGCCCGTTTCCACCCCGCTGCTGGACTGGTTGTTCCTTGATCTGAACAGCTACTTCGCCAGCGTGGAGCAGCAGGAAAACCCTCGCCTGCGGGGTAAGCCGGTGGCCGTGGTGCCGGTGATGACGGACTTCACCTGCGCCATCGCCGCGAGCAACGAGGCGAAGGTTTTCGGAATCAAAACCGGCACCATGATCCGCGATGCCCGCATCGCCTGCCCGGCCCTCGTTTGCGTGCTCGCAAGCCACGAACGCTACGTCCGCTACCATCACCGCGTGATCGAGGAAGTGGAGCACCACATCCCCGTCCATCACGTCGCGTCCATCGATGAAATGTCCTGCCAGCTCACCGGTAAATGGCGGCAGCCCGAACACGCGCTCATCCTCGCCCGCCAGATCAAGGACGGCCTCCGCCGCAATCTCGGCCCCTGCATCACCTGCTCCGTCGGCCTTTCCACCAACCGCTACCTCGCCAAGACCGCCACCGATCTCCAGAAGCCCGACGGCCTCGTCATCCTCCATCCCGACGAACTCCCGGCACGTCTGTTAGACTTACCGCTCACCGACTTGTGCGGCATCGGCAGAAACATGGAGCGCCGCCTCGCCGCAGCCGGCATCACCAGCTTCGGGAAACTCTGGGCCTGTGCGCCCAAGCAACTCCGCGCCATCTGGGGCAGCGTCCAGGGCGAGCGTTTCTGGCATGCGCTGCGCGGCACGGAAATCCCCGATGAGGAAACCACGCGCGGCAGCGTAGGCCACAGCCATGTGCTCGCACCGGAGCAACGCCACCCCGCCGCTGCCGAAGCCGTCGCCCGCCGCCTGCTACTCAAAGCCAGCAGCCGACTGCGCACGCTCGAACACCTCACCACCTGCCTCGTCGTTTCCATTCGCATCGAAAACGGCCCGCGTTTGGAAGCAGCGCGGCGTTTCCCGCTCGCCGATGACAGCCTCACACTACAAGAACAGTTCACCCTCATCTGGCAGGAACTCTCCCCCGCCATCGGAAACCGTCGGCTCATGAAAGTCGCCGTCACCTTGCTCGGCCTCACACCCCGCAGCAGCCCCGTTCAATTAGAACTCTTCACCCACAAACTCCCCGCCGGAGACCTCGAAAAACGCGAACGCGTTTCCCGCACCATCGACTCCCTCGTCGCCCGCTTCGGCCGGAACGCCGTCACCATCGGCATCACCCCCGGCGAAGGCACCAGCTTCACCGGCACCAAGATCGCCTTCACCCGCGTCCCCGGCATCGGCGAGTTCGATCACTGATTACCCGCATTTCAGGGGTTGCGACATACGCCCGCCCGTCCCACCCTGCGTCGTGCGCGCTGCACACTGGAAAACTCCCCATGTTCCCCGAAGAAACACTCCATCAAGATTTCCCGATCCTCGATCAGTCGATCCACGGCCGCCGCCTCGTCTATCTGGACAACGCCGCCACCACCCAAAAGCCGCTCAACGTCCTGCTCACCTCGCGCCACTACTACGAGGCCATCAACTCCAACATCCACCGCGGCACCCACCAACTCGCCCGCGCCGCCACCGAGGCTTTTGAAAAAGCCCGCCAAACCGTCGCCACTTTCCTCAACGCCGCCACCAGCGATGAAGTCATCTTCACCTCAGGCACCACCGGCGGCATCAACCTCGTTTCTAGCATCCTCGCCCTCTCCGGAAAAATCCGCCCCGGCGACGAAGTCCTCATCTCCACCCTCGAACACCACTCGAACATCGTCCCCTGGCAAATGCTTTGCCAACGCAGCGGAGCCACCCTGAAAATCATCCCCTGCCATGACGATGGCACCCTCGATCAAGACGCCTTCCGTGAACTGTTAGGAGGAAACGTGAAACTCCTCGCCCTTACCTCGATCTCCAACGCCTTCGGCACCGTCAACCCCATCCACGAAATGATCCGCGCCGCCAAAGCCGCCGGAGCACTCGTCCTGATCGACGCCGCCCAATCCGCCGCCCACCTCCCCATCGACGTGCAAGCACTCGGTGCCGACTTCATCACCTTTTCCGGTCACAAACTCTACGCTCCCACCGGCATCGGCGTCCTTTGGGGAAACGCCGACATCCTCCGCGAACTGCCACCATGGCAAGGCGGCGGAGAGATGATCAAGGAAGTCACCTTCGCACAAACCACCTACAACGACCCGCCCTTCAAATACGAAGCCGGCACTCCTAACATCGAAGGAGCCATCGCCCTCGCCGCTGCCATCGACTACGTCAACGCCATCGGTATTGATGCCATCCACACCCACGAAATGGAACTTATCCGCACCGCTGCCGAAGGTCTATCCGCCATCAAAGGCATCCACCTCTACGGCCCCGCCGACCGCTCCGGCTCGCTCTCCTTCAACATCGAAGGCATCCACCACTACGACCTCGGCACCCTCATGGACCACATGGGCGTCGCCGTGCGCACCGGCCACCACTGCTGCCAACCACTGATGGCCCGCTTCGGCATCACCGGTACTGTGAGAGCGTCCTTCGCGCTCTACAACACCATGAAGGACGTAGAAGCACTCGTGACAGCCACGGAAAAAGCCGTGGGGATGCTGCGGTGATCTTGAATGTAGTCCAGGACTTCAGTCCAATGCCTTTAAGGATTGGGGCTTGCTGTGAATCTTCGGATTTCAAGGCCAAAGGCCTGAACTATCACAGCCTAGGGCATCGCCCTAGGTTCCCGCATCCTCGAAATTTTCCGAGCCCTGAAGGGGCGGTCCAACGCGCCG
>JANMLQ010000311.1:0-5332 GCA_031372635.1 Akkermansiaceae bacterium
AGCACGGTGCGCCGCAGGAGTATCTTGATTTTCAGGGATGGCAAGGCATTTCACGCTTGAAAATGAGATTTGATGAATGGAGGGAACTGCAAAACTATCAGAAAGCCCTCGTTCGTCTCCTCCCGTCAGGCAAAGCTGTCTATAAAAAAATCCACCCTTTCGGCGAGTTCCCGCTTCCTATCCGAACGTTACGAGGCTGTTATATGCATACTTCAGACGAGATGTTTGCAACCTCCACCTGACAGTCTACTTCTTTCATTTTCATGCCTGCCAAACGTAAAGCCACCGCCTCGGCATCGACTTCGACTACGGCAAGGAAGCAGCGGACGCTTTCACCTCGCGACCAGCATCCGTCCCTGCACGCTCTAATCGCATGATTGGCATTTCAGAAATAAAGGATCTTGCCGCCCGACCCGGCGGATTCCCACAATCCGCTGCATGAACGCCGTTGAGATTGCCGATGCCGTTTCGACGCTGGTGGAGCAGCCGTTCGACCGGGACAACTTCCCGTTCGCGTTTCTGGAGGCGTTCGGAAACAAGGAAACGACCCTCAAAAAGCTGCGGAGCGGCGACTCGAACAAGTCCGACCTCGGTGGCGTCCTCCAGCGCAACAACATCCACCTCAAGGTGTGCGCGTCCGGTGAGGTGGCGAAGACCCTGAAGGCGTTGCGGGAAAGTCCGGCGACGGCGCGGCTCAAGGCCAAGTTCATTCTGGCCACCGACGGCGAGACCATCGAGGCGGAAAATCTGGCCGATGACGATGAGCCCATCGTCTGCTCCTACGCGGAGTTTTCCGACCACTTCGGCTATTTCCTGCCGCTGGCCGGGATCACCACGGTCAAACAGATCCGGGAAAGCTCCTTCGACATCAAGGCCACTGGCCGCTTGAACCGGCTCTACATCGAGCTGCTCAAGGACAACCCGGAGTGGGCCACCGCCGCGCGGCGCGAGGACCTGAACCACTTCATGGCCCGGCTGATCTTCTGCTTCTTTGCGGAGGACACGGATATTTTCCACGGGGAAGGGTTGTTCAGCTCCACCGTGGAGCAGATGAGCGCGGGAGATCCGTCCAAGACCGGCGAGGTGATTTCCGAACTCTTCCGTGCCATGAACCTCCCGATCCGGCACGAGGGGAAAATCAGCAACTTCCACCGCGATGCGGCGGGCATCCGCCCTTGGGCGAATGTCTTCCCGTATGTGAATGGCGGACTCTTTTCCGACAGCGTCGAGGTTCCTCACTTCAGCAGGATCGCCCGCGCCTACCTGCTCAAGGTCGGCGAGCTGCCATGGCAGAAGATCAATCCCGACATCTTCGGCTCCATGATCCAAGCTGTGGCGGATGACGAGGAGCGGGGCGCGCTCGGCATGCACTACACCAGCGTGCCGAACATCCTCAAGGTGCTCAACCCGCTCTTCCTCGACGAGCTGCGGGAGAAACTTGCGGAGGCGGGGGACAACGCCCGCAAGCTGCTGAACCTGCGCCAGCGCATCGCCCGCATCCGCGTCTTCGATCCCGCCTGCGGCTCCGGCAATTTCCTCGTCATCGCCTACAAGCAGATGCGGGAAATCGAGGCGGAGATCAACCGCCGCCGCGGCGAAATCGAGCGGAAGACCGACATCCCGCTCACCAACTACCGCGGCATCGAGATCCGCCACTTCTCGACCGAGATCGCCCGCCTTGCCCTCATCATCGCCGAGTATCAGTGCGACGTGCTTTATCGCGGGCAGCAGCTTGCGTTGGCGGAGTTTCTGCCACTAGAAAAGGCGAACTGGATCACTCGTGGAAATGCCCTTCAGATCGACTGGCTCAGCGTTTGCCCGCCGACAGGAAAAGGAGTGAAACTTCGTGGTGATGATTTGTTCAACACGCCGTTGGATCAGTCGGAGATCGACTTCGCGAATGAGGGGGGGGAGACTTATATCTGTGGGAATCCGCCGTATCAGGGCAGCGTCAATCAAACGGTCGGCCAAAAGCAGGATATGGGCGACGTGTTCTCACCTGTTTTCAAAAAATACAAAGACTTGGATTATGTCGCGGCCTTTCTCCTCAAGGCGGCCAGATATAATCAAATTGTTGGTGCATCCAGTGCATTCGTCACCACTAATTCTATCACACAAGGAGAGCAAGTCGCCATGCTGTGGCCTTTGATCTTCGATTTAGAAAACGTGATCACATTCGCACACACCTCGTTTCTCTGGAGCAATCTCGCAAGTCACAAGGCAGCGGTTACGTGCGCGATCATCGGTCTGTCGACGGTTTCCCAGACTCAACGAAAGCTATTCTCGGCCGGTGAAATGCGAATCGTCCCAAATATCAGCCCGTATTTAGTGCCCGCTGACTCGGTGGTCGTTAGAAAACAAACATCGCCGCTCTCGGCTCTGGGAGTGATGCAGTCAGGTAATAAACCTACCGATGGTGGCCACTTGATTCTTGGCGACGACGACAAAGGGCAACTAGCCGTTGCATTCCCAGACGCACTACCTTTTTTAAAGCGTTACGTCGGCTCCAAGGAAATCATTAATGGTGGCGGACGATGGTGCTTGTGGATCGAAGATGATTCACTGGCTGCGGCAAATGCCATCCCTCCTCTGCGACATCGCTTCAACGCCGTCAGAAAAATTCGAGCCGAAAGTCGTGGCGACCAAGCCAACGACAACGTTGCGACACCTCATCGCTTTGTATTCGCTCCTCATAGCCACAGCCCTGCTATCGCAGTTCCAAACGTATCATCGGAAAGACGCGGCTATCTTCCCTGCGACCTCACAAATTATACGACGGTTATCTCAAATCTCGCCTCCGTCATCTACGACGCCCCGCTCTGGAACATGGCGCTCATCGCATCCAAGCTCCACCTCGTCTGGATCGCCACCGTCTGCGGAAAACTGAAGACCGACTACCGCTATTCAAACACCCTCGGCTGGAACACTTTCCCCGTCCCCGTGCTCACCGCGCAGAACAAGACCGACCTCACCAGATGCGCGGAAGACATCCTGCTGGCCCGCGAGGCGCATTTCCCGGCGACCATCGCCGATCTTTACGATCCCGAGACGATGCCCGCCAACCTGCGCGCCGCCCACGAGCGCAATGACGAGACGCTGGAGCGCATCTACATCGGCCGCCGCTTCAAGAACGACACCGAGCGCTTGGAAAAGCTCTTCGAACTCTACACACAGATGACCTCAGGAGCGCCGACGTCCTCGTCGGCACGGCGAATGAAAAAGCCGTGAACGCGCCGCCTTAAAGTGCCCCGCCGCCTCTTGCCGCCAAGATGCAAGGTTTTCGAACCAAAAGATAAGACAAGATTGGTGCAAAATTTCGATATTCCTTGCGTATGGAAGCCGTCATGAAAGGATTTTACAGCTTTCGCAAATAAGACAAAAATGAGGACATACGAACGGACACATTCTTGGATTACTTTCCAGTTGGACTTACGACGAGCCACGCCCGAGCTGTGGATCCAACTCGGCGAGGCGAGCTCCAAGTTTGACCACCTGGCAGGCGCGCCGCTTCAGCCAGCAGTGGCAAAGACGCTTCATGAGATCTTTTTGGCCAAAGGCGTCGGGGCGACGACGGCGATTGAAGGGAACACGCTGACGGAGAGCCAGGTGCTGGAACATGTGAAGGGCACTTTGAAGCTTCCGCCCAGCCAGGCGTACCTGGCTCAGGAGGTGGAAAACATTTTGCGGGAATGCAACCGGATCGTCGCTGAACTCGTGGGTCCTGGAGAAAACCCGAAGCTGACACCGGAGATGATCCAGCATTTCAATCGGGAAGCGCTGCGTGATCTTGAGGTCGACGAAGGTGTGAAGCCGGGAGTTTATCGGGAGCACTCGGTCACGGTGGGGGCTGTGTATCGAGGCGCCCCCGCGGAAGACTGCCCATACCTGATGGAGCGCTTGTGCGAGTGGTTGAACGATGGATTCTCGGGCTTGGGCACAGACGGTCAAACGCCGCTGGCCATCCTCAAGGCCGTGTTGGCGCATCTGTATATCGCTTGGATCCACCCGTTTGGGGACGGGAATGGCCGCACCGCCCGCTTGTTGGAATTTTACCTGCTGATGGATGCCGGTGTGCCCGTGCCTGCGGCTCACCTCCTGAGTGATCACTACAACAAAACCCGCACGGAGTATTACCGACAGCTTGATCGTGCAAGCAAGTCAGGCGGCGAGGTTCTGCCTTTCCTTGCATACGCCTGCCAAGGTCTGCTGGATGGGCTGCGCACGCAAATCGCCATGGTGCGCGAGCAACAGCAGAAGGTGGCATGGGAAAACTACGTGCATGAGATTTTCCGCCAAATGAAAGGGTCTGCGAGCCACAAACGGCAGCGTGATCTGGTCTTGGCACTGGGTGAGCGGATGGGCTGGGTGGAGGTATCGAAAATCCATACCTTGTCCGTGCCGATGACCCTGGCTTATCTGCCGGACAAACCGCGCCTGCTTGCACGGGATCTCAACTTCATCGCAAAAGAAGGGCTCATCGAACGGGCGCACGGGAAAGTCAGGGCCCGCCGCGAGATCATTCAGGCGTTTTTGCCTAAGCGATCACATAGCTGAACGACAATAGGATGACGAAATGAGCGATAACGAAGCAGAAAAGCCTGCCAGCTTGATGCCGCCGCCGGAGGGCTATGCCGATTGGCTGGGCGACATCAAAACGCAGATTCACGAGGCCCAGCAACGCGCCGCGCAAGCGTTGAATCTTGAGTTGGTGTCGCTGTATTGGAGAATCGGCAGAGCCATTCTGGATCAGCAGGATCAACAGGGCTGGGGTGCAAAAGTGATCGACCGTCTGGCGCATGATTTGCGGACCAATTTCCCGGAGATGAAGGGATTTTCTCCACGCAACCTGAAATACATGCGGGCTTTTGCGGCGGCGTGGACGGGGCCGGCAATGGTCCAAGGGCTGCTTGGACCATCGGAAAGCGGGGCAATGGTGCACCAGCCGCTGCACAAATTGGGAGCGGGAGCATTTGTGCACCAGATGGTGCACAATTTGGGGCCGGGAGAATTTGTCCACCAACTGGTGGACAAATTGCCATGGCGGCATCACTGCGTGCTTCTGGATAAGCTAAAAACGAGGGAGGAGCGTGAGTGGTATCTGAAAAAAGCCGTCGAGCACAACTGGTCGCGTAACATCCTGACGATGCAGATCGAGACCCGCCTGCTGGAGCGCAGCGGCACGGCGGTGACCAATTTCGCCCTCACCCTGCCCAAGCCGCAATCCGATCTGGCGCGGGAGTCGCTCAAGGATCCGTATCGCTTCGATTTCCTCGGCCTGGGCGAAGAGGCGCAGGAGCGGGAGATCGAACACGCGCTGGTGAAGCATGTCACC
>JANMLQ010000321.1:0-7788 GCA_031372635.1 Akkermansiaceae bacterium
CAAACTCACAGACGACCAGGGCGGCATCTACATCCGTTCCGTGCGCAAGGGAGCCGCAGCGGATCAGGCGGGCGTAATGAAGGGCGATGTCCTGCTCGCCGTGGATGGTCAGGCCATCGACCGCCGTGGTTACTATCAGCACGCCGACTATGGAAGCCTCTCGTGGGGCCACCTCGTCCGTGGCGAGAAATCCACTGGCGATGCCATTCGCCTCTCGCTGCTGCGTGAGGGAAAAGCACTTGATCTAACAGCTACACTGACCCGTGAGGAGGAAAGCTCGCGTTTGGTTCCCAACCACCTCCATGACACCGCGCCGAACTACCTCGTCAAAGGCGGACTCGTCTTCCAAGAACTCTCCCGCCCGATGCTCGAAGGCTTCGGCGAGGACTGGCAATCACGCGCTCCGCTCGACTTGCTGGATACCTACGAAAACCCGGATAAATACGAGGACCGTCTCAAGCGTGTCGTTTTCCTCAGCGGCGTCATCCCCACGCCCGCCACTGTCGGCTACGAGCGGCTGCGCAATCTCATTGTCAGCAAGGTCAACGGCACCGAGATCAAAGACATGAAGAGTCTGATTGCCGCCTTCGATGGGAATTCCGCAGACCTTCACACCATCGAGTTCGCAGAGGAAAACCTAACGGTAAATCTCGACGACACCACCGCCACCGCCGTGGACACCCAACTCCTCCAGCGCGGCATCACGAAACTCTCACGCGCCAATTGAAGGCGCGTGTGCCACTTGCAGGGAACCTTACTCAAGCGCATCAAGATTTGTGAAAGAGGCACCGGGAAGGATGCCTAGGCCACAGTGGCACTGTGGAGTTCAGCGTGCTTATTGAAGACAAGCTAAAGCTTGGACTCCTGACAAAGCCCGGCAACTGATTGTTACGGTTGTGAATGATTTTTTCATTTCCCCGCCGGACTTGCGCTGCTTTCCTACGGCAGTTCATGGCCGCGCCCGACAAGACCCCGCATCAAGAGCATCCGCTAGTGAACATTTTGATCAACGTGTTGATCCCGGTTCTCGCGTTGAGTTACCTGAGCAAAGACGCGGCATTTGAGCAGTCCATCGGCAAGGCGGCGCGCTTCTGGCACATCGGCCCGGTGAACTCGTTGGTGGTGGCGCTCGCGTTTCCCATCGCTTACGGCATTTATCATTTCCTGAAAACCCGCAAGGCGAACTTCTTCTCCGCGCTCGGCCTAGTCTCGGTGCTGCTCACCGGCGGACTCACCATCTTCCTATGGAACAAGGACGGCACGGTGAAGCCGCATGCGGATGTGCTCTTCGGCCTGAAAGAGGCGTCCATTCCGTTCATACTCGGCCTCGCCGTCATCGGCTCGCACTTCACCGGCAGCCCGCTGCTGCGGGTGTTCCTCTACAGCGATTCGATGTTCGACATCCGCAGGATCGAGAACCGTGTGAACGAGATCAACGGGCAGGAAACCTATCAGAAAATCCTGTTCGAGGCGACGCTGATGTTCGCGGCCTCGTTTTTCCTCAGCATGGTGATGAACTTCGGACTCGCGATGTATTTCCTCGGTGATCTGGACTCTACGGCGGCCAACGCCCGCGAACTCTACAACGAGCGTGTGGCGAAAGTCACCGGCTGGGGCTTCGCGGTGATCGGGGTGCCGATCCTCGCGTTCCTGTTCCTCACACTGATGCGTTTGCTGAAACGTCTTGGCGCGCTCACCGGATTCAAGCAGGACGAGTTGATGCTGCCGCGTTGAGGGCGACTCAGTCCACCAAGTTGTCCACGCGCTGTGCGAGTTCGATGTCCAGTGAGGTCACTCCGCCGGCATCATGGGTGGTGAGTTTGAGCGTCACGCGGGTGTGGCGGATGGTGATGTCTGGGTGATGTTGCGCCTCTTCCGCGATCTCGGCGAGATCGTTTACGAAGTCGATGGCTTCATTGAACTCCTCGAACTCGATGGTCCGGGTGATGGCTTTTTTTTCGTATTCCCACTCGGGGCATTTCTTCAACGCAGCGGTGAGATCGTCGGTTTCCAGAAGGTCGGACATGATGTGAAGGAAAGGGGATTCGGGCGCAAGAGTGCGGCTCGATTCGGAGTTGGCAAGTCCGTTTCTGTAGTTCCTGAAAATCTCTGATCTCCATGTTGCAGCCGCGCGATGGTTTTCCTAGATTTCTGCCATGAAGAAAATCCTCACCGCGTTGTTTGTGATTCCGCTGATCGCATCCTGTGTTCCTTCCACACCGCAGGCACGCATTGAGCGTGAGCCGCAGAAGTATGAAGCACTGGGGAAACGCCATCAGGAGCTGGTGCGCAGCGGCCAAATCGCCAGCGGCATGACGCCGGATGCGGTGTCTCTCGCGTGGGGCGCGCCCGACGGTGTTTTCCAAGGCTCCCGCAATGGCAAGACCAGCGAGCGCTGGGACTACACCCGCTCGCGACCTGTGACTACCGTTGGATTTTATGGCGGCTATGGCTATCGGCCACACAGTCCTTACGGCCCGTATCGCGGCTACGATGGCTACGGCATCGGGCCGGACGTGGTGTATGTGCCGTATCGCAGCGCCTCGGTCTGGTTCGTGGAAAACCGGGTGGATTCATGGGAACGCGACGCACGATAGCCCTTGGCTTGCCTTTTCCGAAAACGCTGCAAGTCTCACCCCAATCCCGCACACTATGAATTTGAAAACACCGCTTCTCCTCACCGCCGCGCTGTCCGTCCTGGCGCTGTTGCCATCCTGCTCGAACACCAATACCGGTGGCTCCAGCCTCGCTGCCTATCAGGCATACGACCGCCCGACGAAGCTGCCGTCCAACGCGCGCAACGTCCGCGTCAAGGTATCACTCAGCAAGCAGCGCACCTATGTGATGGAGGGTTCCGAGATACTGCTCGCAATGCCGGTCACCGTCGGCGCACCGGGCAGCACCACGCCCAGTGGAAACTTCACGATCTTCATCAAGGATCAGTTTCACCGCGCGAATACCCACGGCTATGCATACAGCGGCAACCAAGTGAAGCAGACCTATCTCGCAAAGCGTCCGGCGGGCTGGTCATTCAAAGGTACGCCGATGCCCTACTGGTGCGAGTTCAAGGCGAACTATGGTTTCCACACCGGCTGGCTCAAGCATCACCCCGCGTCGCACGGCTGCATCCGCATGCATGAAAACCTGTCGCCGAAATTCTTCCGCCTAGTGAGCATCGGCACGCCGGTGAACATCGCCTACTCGCAGCCGGAGGACGCCACCGTGAGCATCCCGCTGCCACCGGATTCCGGGCCGCTGCCAGACTATGGCGGCGACATGTATGTGGGCAACGGTTACTTCAGCCGCCACAAAACGCCCGCCTATCAGTGAAAAGACGCGCGTTTCACTAACCGCACATCAGCCGGATCGCGAGAGCCGCCAGCACCAGCCCGAAGATCCCATCGATCAACCCGGAGCAGCGTTCGTAACGCAGCCGCAAGGGAGTCCATTGGAGCAGCAATACCCACAGCGACCACAGGCCGAGTCCTTGGCCGACGACGATGCCCCACAGCGCGAACGGCCACCACTGTGGGCGCTCACCTGTTAGAAACGGCGCACAGACGGCGGCGAGGAACAAGGCCGCCTTCGGATTGAGGAGATTGCAAAACAAGCCGCGCACGAATGGCGTGCGTCGGCTTTCCACTGCTTCCATTTTATGAATCGCGCCACAATACCACGCGACGAAATGTTCCTTCGCCAAGCTCCAAGCGAGCCACAGCAGATAAAACGCGGCCACCCATTGCAGCCCGCGCCGCAGCACCGGAAACGATTGAAACGCCACCGCCATTCCCGCGATGGCGATCGTCGCGTGAACCGCCAGCCCACACGCGATGCCTGCGGCCATTTGCACTCCCGTTTTGCGGCCTTCCTTCAGCGCCGTAAGCGTGAGCAACAGCATGTCTGGCCCTGGGCTGAACTGCCCCAGCGCCATCAATCCCGCGAAAACCCACAACTCAGTCGCCAATGTCACGCGTTTCGCGTAGCGGGGATGGAAGTCAGCAGCAACTCTTCATTCGCCTTCGCAGTGGTGCTGCGGTTAGAAACCCCATGCTTATCCGGGTGCTTGCCAAAAAATAAATAAGGAAGGCAGGAAAGCAGGAAGGATGTGGTCGCATGTTTCTTTTCCTGCCTTCCTGCCTTCCTTATTGAAATTCTTCTGACCTGTTTGTCAGGCAACCGGATGGGAAATACTTCGGGCAGGGCCGGGCTTGTCATTTGCGGGAAACTCGCGATGGTCTCGCCGCATGATGACTTTCGCTCGATTGGAACGGCGCTTCGGATGGCTCGCGTTTCCGGGGTTCCTCCGCTACTACGCTCTGCTGCATGTGCTGGTCTTCATCCTGCAAATGTTCCGTCCAGAAATCGGGCAGATATTAGACTTCGATCGCAAGCTGATCCTTGCCGGAGAAGTCTGGCGCATCGCTACCGGCTTCTTCGCGTTTTCCGAATTCGGCGGGCCGAATCCGATCAACATCGTGCTCCTGTTCTTTGCGGTGAACTTCGCATTCATGGTGAGCGACGGCATCGAGGGCGAGTGGGGCGCGTTCAAGGCATCGTTGTTTTACTACGCGGGCATCCTGCTCATCCTGGTGGCGAACTTCGTCTGCCCGAAGGTGATGCCTGGCAGCGGTTTCGTACTTTATGCGTCCGCCTTCTTTGCCTTCGCCACACTGTTTCCGAAGGTGACGATCCTACTGATGTTCATCCTGCCGGTGCCGGTGGGATTGTTAGGGATCATCCAGGGGGTGGTGATCGTGCTGATGGTTATCTTCTCACCGATGCTACTACCTTTCATGCTGCTTGGCTTCGCAAACTTCGTTTTCTGGGCTGGCATCCCTGCGCTGCGTGGCACTGCGCGCGTGATCGAGTCTGCTCAGCGGCGTGGTCGTTTCAACGCTGCCAAACTTCCGGTAAACGAAGCGTTTCACACTTGCTCGGTGTGTGAACGCAGCGATGTGAGTGATCCCGCGCTGGAATTCCGTGTCGGTCGCGATGGCCAGGAATACTGCGATGAGCACTTGGAAAATTGAAGGAAACGGGGAGCACACGCGCCCTCGCGTGTCGAATGAGACGCCCTCGTCTCATTCCGGCGGACTGGCTGATAGAGTATTGAACCCGAAAACTGAAATTGAACCACAATGGTAGCGCAGCGGACATGGACGAACACGAATCTCTAAAACACTGAGTCAAATTACACAGAGAGCACAGATTTTGAAGAGATTCTAAAACAAGCATTGCTCGGAAAGGTGTCGTTCACTGGGCGGGGAAAATCTGCGTAATCTGTGATTAATCGCGTTCGGCCCAACACCTGCAACTTCGGAGTTCGAGTTCAAAACGCGTGAGTCGCAGGCATAGGCGGAACCCAATGATTGCAAACGCAAGTTTCCGACGAGGGCGTCGAAAACAACACGCGGGGGCGCATGTGCTCCCCTGCGCGTCGTCACGTTTTTCAGTGAGTGATGCGGGCGCGGCCGCCGTTGTAGAGCACGCGCACGCGATCACCGACGGAGAACGACTCGCGGGGATTCACTTCCTGCGTGACGGATAGCGAGCTGCCGCCATCCAAGCGGACCTGGACTTCGATACCCTGGCGGCTGTCGATGGACTTCTGGGCGTGTGAGCCTGCGGCTGCTCCTAGCCCGACGCCGCCGATGGTGGCGAGCGTCCTGCCGCTGCCACCGCCGATTTGATTGCCGAGCACACCACCGGCTGCTCCGCCGAGGATCATGCCTGCGGTGCTGCCGCCTTCGATCTTCACGTAGCGGATGGAAGTGATGCGGCCTTGTTTGACCGTCTGCGCCTGGCCGATCTCGCCGCGCGAGTAAGTGTCGCCGGTGAGGCTGTTCTGGGCGCAGGAGACAAATAGGAAGGGAATTGTGGCAATGGCGATGATGGTTTTCATAACGTGCCTAGGCTCCTACGAAGCGCCCCCGCATGTAAAGTCGGAAGGAGAAGGAGGGGGGCAGGGCGGCTACATTAGGGAGTTCTCAAGCCAGTATCGCGAGAGGAACCACAGATTTCACAGATTTCACAGATTGAACTGAGGAAATACCCCATGGAAAAACACGGAATCCAATCTTGTGGGCGGCTCCGATGCTTTTTGCGCCGCCATTCCATTCTGAAATCGGTGCAATTTGTGTAATCTGTGGTCAAAAAAAGCTGGGTTTTTCCTTAACGTAGCCACCCTGTGAGGGGGCGTGAATCTGGCGTATCAGGAGACGGGACAGCTCCAACTATGCCTGTGCCTCATCCTTTGAATTTACGGAGTGGCGATCTTTCAAGTCGCCATTTCAAGGACCGGCGCCTTTCCAAGCGCCTTTCCGCATTCTCCGGCGTCTTCGTGTTCCAAGAAGTCAGTCAATCCGTAGCTCGATATCAGTTGCTACTTCGCTCCCGACTTCTTTCCCATCCAAGAATCCAAGTCATCCGGCCTTCATCCGCAATCCGCTCATTCTCAGACTTCTGAAAAACGAATTCTTCATCCTTGCCGGAGCTAACCCGATTGCTACCTTCCGACCGTTGAACTAATTCACTGTTCGGCAGAGAATGGAACTTGGTGTAGCCGACATGCAGACCGACAACGTGGTTGCTGTCGTCGTATCGGACTCGGATTTCCGGGCCGTGCGCCGTCGAGTGACTGACCACGGTTCCGAATGATTCTCGCCGCTGGCTGGCTGACCGCCAGAATATCATCCGTGATCCAACGGGGTATTGGCGGCGCATTTCGGCCATGAGCGCGGAGTTCACGTCGCGCAACTGCCGAACAAGTCGGTCGAGGTCAACGGGCGGGGCGGTGTGTGTCGTAGTTTCCATGTGGTTAGAGAGTTTGATCGTGAGGCGGAGCGGCGTTGTCCGCCCGTGCCTCACCTATTGCGTTCTGCAAGAAATTACCCGACGCGAATGACCTTGTCCCGACCATTGCTACACCTAGTTGTTCATCACAGGAGAGACTCCCACCAGCCGTGGGCGAATAGTTGGCTCGATGATCAGCGACTTGAGGCCATCACAACTACATCTGAGATTGGTTCGCGGTGTGCCGATGCCATGGCCAGAGGGGAATTTGTTCGAGTTCATCGGTGTGGATGGAGCGACCTTGGTCCTGAGGTAAGCTGTGAAGTGATCGTCACAGCATCGCAACCAATCGATAGGCGGACATACCTTGTGAGCTTTGATCACCACAGGATATTGGGGAATTCTCCGAGTGTGACCCCCCATCCAGGCCAGAATACATACGAGGCGTAAAGCTCACTCGGACACAAAGAAGAACTGCAGAACAAGTCGAGACACGCAACCCCTATCAGCCGCCCTGTTTACATGCTCTCCTGTAGTTTCAACATCAACCCCGTGATCGAAGTGCGCCCCCGCTGATAGGGTTGCGTGCTCTTTGACGTTGATTCAGCCTGCTGCTTGGTCGGTTCCGAGAGCACGTTGACATCTGCGGGGTATTTCATTCGGTAAAATGGGCGGGTGCTTGCAGGGAGGTCATTTCGCTCCGATCAGGCTCTACGAACCAGCCTTTCTCAGGGCAGGCCAGTAGCCATTGCACCCAATTGTCCGCAGGCGCGCCAGCATCTACCTTTAGCCGGTATTCGCCATGGCCGAGACGTTCGATTTCGCATCGCTGGCCTGGCTTCAGGGCATCGGCCTTGCGAAACTCCTCGGGAATTTCGATGAGTCCGTTGGCTGAAAGGATCGTCGTCATGGTTTGGATCATCCTTATCTGGTTGCCTGACAAACAGGTCAGAAGAATTTCAATAAGGAAGGCAGGAAGGCAGGAAAAGAATATGC
>JANMLQ010000035.1:0-41797 GCA_031372635.1 Akkermansiaceae bacterium
CGTCGTTGAACTCGATGATTTCGAGCAGTTCGCCTTTGATGAATCCGAGGATGTCCATGGTGTTATTGGGATGCCCGTGAATCACTACCGGCATTCCTGCGACGCGGGAAGTGAAAATCCGTGACTTTATTCCAATGCAGGCACTTGGTGGAGTGCCCTTGGACTGAGAGCAACCTGCTGCCGCTTTTCCGCAGCCAGCCTGCTGGCAAGGGACAAGCCAAATCCACACCCGAGCACCTCCCTGGGAAGTAAGTCACCCCAAAACGGAAGCGGGACAGCACAGTTGCCGAGCGCGACAGGACACTTGCGAAGCACTCCAAAACACCTAGGGAGCACGTCAGCGCATCTCGGAAGCGGGACAGAACGCATCGGGAGCACGACAGCGCGTCTCGGAAGCACGACAGAACTCTTGGGGAGCGCGTCAGAACACCACGGGAGCACGTTAGATCGCTTGCGGAGCACGTCAGAACAGACCCGGAAGCACTCCAAAACCCGTCGGGAGCACTCCAGCACGCTTGCCGACCTGCACAAAACGCTCCCGGACCCCGCCAAAGCTCTCGAAACCTGCTCAAAACCCCACCGGAAGCACACCAGAAGGCACCGGAAGCACTTCAGAACGCCCCGGAAGCACGACAGTGGGCGAGGACGGCTTGTCAGCAATCCCGCTGCCGGTAACACATCGCGCATTCAGAGCGCAAAGGTTCACATCACATTCACCACGGAAGTTCCGGGCAATCAAATAGCCTACTTTCTCGAAGTCCGTGGCACGCGCATCTTCAGCTCCGCGTCAGAAATCAGCGACTCAGGTTTTTTGGAAGCCTCCTTTTGGGGCCGCTTAGCGGGAGCTTTCCCCTTAGCGGCATTGCCAACTACCGTAGTCACATTGATTCCCAAAGCCCTGCAAATCACGAACAGCGTAACCAAGCTCGGCACGTTGACACCGTTTTCGATGAACGTGATGGTGCGCTGATCCAGCCCGGCTTTCTGGGACAACGCAAGTTTCGACCAACCTCGTTTGAGTCGATGGAACATCAGATGCTCCGCAATAAGGCGGGCGAACTGCTGTTCTTCGGGTGAATCACGCACAAAGCGAAAAAACAAAACCGCACGGTCATACGAGTATCAGAGAATTCTCCGAATTGAGAAACGATTGTCTTGACCCGCCGGATGTAATTCGCAACATGCCGATCATCAGGTTGAAACAATGTGAAAACATTTACTCATTCGTTACCGCATCCCAGATAGCCTAGCTACTCAACTGCCTTCATGAAACTCCTTCGCATACTCCACGCGTTCATCTTTATCGGGATTGGTTTCTCAGGATTAAATGCGCAGGAAGCCACCAAATGGGACGTTGCGTTACCGGGCCGGCTCTCTGATGGGACTCCTTCCTTGCCAGCTCCTAAGCCCGCGCCCATCGACTTCAAGGTGTTGTCTTCACGCACTACGCGGATGGCGGTGATTGAGGCGGCGGAAATGTCGGACCTGCCGCCCATTACAGGGACGATCAATGTGACGGTGCAGAGGGTGGAAGATCCGAATTTACCTGAGCCTCCGCCGCCTTTGCCTGCGCTGCCGCCGGATGATCCGCAGGTGGTGGCGAGATTGGCGGAACTTAGATTGAAGTATCGCGGTACGAAGATGGTATTTATTTCGGCCTCTGTGCATGACCACAAGCGCACTTTGCTGCGGATTTATCCTAACGGAAAAATGGATGATGAGGTATCGGCTTGGAGTAACTTGGATTTCAATCATTTCTGCGGATTCTCCACATACCGCGTGAAGGATGCGGTGGACGGCACGTTTTACGATTACGGGTTACTAATGGGGATCGGTAGTATGGATACGGCTCTCTGGGCGGCATTGGCGAAAAAGAGGGGTTTTGCTTATCAGGCTCCTGAAATCCCGCAAATGCCGGATTTATCAGACGGCGGCCCTTCCTTCGTGTTGATTGAGGGTGATGCGAAAAGTGCGGCGATGGATACGCTAGAACAAATCCATGATCTTTACCGCGTGGAGAGCGCGAAAATGGAACAAACCTATCACGCCCGCGTTAAAGCCCGTGCCGAGCGCAAGGCATTCCTGTTAGCGAATCCGCCGAAGCCGGAGGACATCGTGATCCGGTTCTGGGAGCGGGAATCCATCAGCGGCAGATAAGGTCAATCCATCGCAGATCATGAAAATTCGTATGAAAATCCCTGCATTGGCAGTTGGTTTGTTGCTGTTCACTGGCATGCCTACCGCCATGGCGCTTGATGAGCAAATGACTTTCGTTCCTTGGACTGGTGGCACCTGGAAATCCGAATGGCCGGGCGTGGTGCAACGCACGTATTTCTATCAGTGGTCGCATGATCTGGTGACTTGGCACTACGCGCCCTACATGGCCTTTGGTGATGGCGGGCATGAATTCTTCATGTCTTCCAGCCCGCAAAAACTATTCGTCCGGCTTCATCGTCACGATGATCCTTCTGTGACAACGCTACAGCAGGCGAAAGACGCGGATTTCGATGGCGACGGGCTTTCTAACTGGAACGAGGTGAGCTCCACTTTCACATTTCCGCTGGATTGGGATACCGATGGCGACTTGATTCCTGACGGGCTTGAAGTCCTGTTAGGTTCGTCACCATTGATCAATTCTGCCGCAGGCGATGATGATGGTGACGGTATGAACAATGCGGAGGAATACCTCGCCGGAAGAAATCCATCCGTTGCTGATCCGGCTGCGGATGCGTCCTCGCGCCAGCTCGACGTTTTCAATCTCAGCTCTTTCTAAGTCATGCGCCATTCATTCATTTGCTTATCCGTCATCGGCATTTTTCTCTCCACCGGGGAAGTTTCCGCACAATGCACTTCCTGCGATGACAAGGTGGAGGTGACGTTCCGTGGTGCAATGTGCGCCGATGGGGAATTCACCGTGCAACTTGACGACAAGACCATCGGCCCTGTGACAGGTGATGGCTGCGACCAATACACGCCATCACCGGATGGAAAGGTGCAGCTCAAGCCCGATGTGGCCTATACCTTGACGCTGATTGGCTCGGAAGTGGAAACCGCACATTTTGAAATCGATAGCCCGGATTGTTACAAGGTATTCATCGACGATGAAGAGAAATCCACGGTGGATAAAAGCGAATTGGGTTGTGCATATTACAGCAACACATGGACGGTGGTCATTAAGCCGAAGTCTTCCGGTGGGGCTGGCAGCGCCGGTGAAGGCGGCGTTTCCGCAGGCTCCAAGTCTGGTGGCTTGAGCGGGAGTTTTTCCTTGGGTGGCTCCATGGATAATTCCGCCGGGGAGATTTCGTTTTCCTCGGGATCAATTTCGCCGGACCTATTCACGCCCGCCGTTTTGAATTATGTGAGCGTGTCACCGCATGTGGAAGTGATTCGGGATGGGAGCACGAATGCGCTGCGGCAGATTAAGGCACCGGAAGGACTTGCGGACATCGTGACGCTTAGCGCGATTTCTTATGAAATCCGGTATTATCCGATTCCTCAGGTTGGTGCCTTAGTTTCGGGCCTCTATCAGACCAGCGGCAGCCCTGTGAAGGTGTGGCGTTTTTCCAGTCCGCAGAATTCGGCAGCCATTCCGGAAATCAAAGTCACGGAAATCCAGGGTGCCATCGCCAAGGAGCAGGTGATCAGCGAGATCGGCGGCACATGGACTGCGACAATCACGGGACTGCGTGCAGAGAGCAGGACGGAAACGACGCTCGGTAACGGCGACAAGCAGGTGGACATCACGGTGTATCATCCGACGACAAGCGCGGTCGCCTCTAAATTCCGTGAGGTCTATCATGCGTTTACTTGGGGCACGGAAAAGATCAGTTCGGTGTCGGACCCAGATGGTGACGCATTGACAACCACTTGGGCCTATCACGAGGATTCGATGGATACTGCCAACTACGGCAAGCTGAAGTGGACGGTGCAGCCGGATGGCTCGTGGGAGCGGTATTCTTACTACGGAGTGGGAAGTAGGTCCGGCAAAATGCATTACGCGTATCGGCCTTGGAAGAACCTACCAGCCAATCCGGCGGATGCAACAGTCTTGAATTGTCACCTGATGACCTACAGTTACATCACGGTGGGCTACCAATATTTTGCAACCGAGATTTCATCTGTGGCAACGCAGGTGCTCGGTACGCTGGTGGAATCTAAATACATTTGGCCCTATCTCGAATATCTTGATGAGAGTCATTCTCCTTTGTTCGCGGATTACCCCGACATGGAGTATCTGCCCGTCGTCGTGCGCACAGAAGGTGAATATTATGAAAGCAAAAAAATCGGCACGCTGGAAACCACGTCCGAAGTGCCGGATTATCTGAAAGGACGGCTTGTTTTTATCACAGAGCCGGATGGCCGTCAGGAAATCCACACCTATGAGCTGGGAACATACATTGTTTCGACTGGTGTTTTCACCGCGTCACTGACTGGCGATCATGTGAGGGAAATCGTCACTGAGGCGTCGGTTTCCAATCCGTATGGTGTCGCAGGGAAAACTCTACGAACGGTTAAAATCACATCTCCTGCGGGGAATTTACTGAGAGAGGAATCCGAAGTGAAAACCGCATCTGGGTTCGCCTCGCTTGGCATAAAGATTCACAGCTACGACGCGCAAGGACGGCTGACACAAACTAGCGTGCAGGACGGATCTAACACGCGCACGGTGTATGATGCGGCCTGGCTCAATGGACGGCTTGCAAGCGAGACAGACGAGCAGGGAATCATCACCACCTACGACGTTTATGATGCGCAGGACCGTGTGAAGCAGGAAACCCGCGCGGGCATCGTCACCACGCGCGTTTATGATCCTGCGGGCAGAATGATTTCCACCACGCGTAGCTCTGGCGGGTTGAGCCGCACTTCCTCCACTGGCTACGATGTTTCCGGCAGGGTGACTTCCGAGACACGGGAAGATGGCTTTGTCACTGGCACCGTTTACACAAGTGGCGGACGCATCACTACGCTTACGCGGTCCGACACCTCCACGGAAATCACCACCCGCTATCTGGATGGCCGGGTTTTATCTATCACCGGAACCGGCGTGGTCGCTCGCTACTACGACCATGGCACGGACATCAGCGGCTTGTGGTCCAGGGAATCCATCGCAGCGGAGAACTCGCCGCGCTATTCGATCAGCTGGAGCGATCTGGATGGTGACACCTGGCTGACTTCAGTGAACAGCCCGTCAGGTCCGATTGATTCGCAGACGGAATTCGATCCTTACACGCGAGAAGTCACAAAGCGGACCGTGCCGGGTGAATCGCCCATTCTCTACGCCTACGATGCGGATACCGGCGCACTGACCCAACAAGCTCGGGATTTGAACGGCAACGGCGAGATTGATTCTGCCGGACGCGATTCGATTGAGGAAACCCACACCTCATACATCGAAGACGGCGGCAACTGGTTCCGGGAAACGGTACACTCGATCTATCAGGCCGATGACAGCGACGTAGCCACCATGGTTACCAAAAGCCGTGAACAGTTCACTGGCCTCGGCACCGGAATTGCATCCATCACACAAACCATAGACTCGCAAGGCCACGCCACTACCCGAACTACCGCCATCAACCGCGTCGCCCGCACCGTCACCACCACCACGAATGTCCCGGATTCCAATATGGATGCCATCGAAATAACAGTAGACGGACTTCCCGATTCTTCCAGCACGCCCACGGTTTCAACTCCGACTCAATACGATCACGACGCACTAGGCAGACTTGAAACCGTGACCTCTCCGCGTGGCGTCGTCACCACCACGGTTTATCATCCTACGACTGGCAGAACCTCTAGCAGAGTACACGCGGGAAAAACCACGCAATACACCTACCAACCATCCGGCAATCCGGGAGCGGGCATGATTGCCACGGAAATACGACCGGATTCCACCGTCATCCGCACCAGCTACACCGCCCGTGGCGAAATCTTCCGCGTCTGGGGCGGCGGCACCTATCCGTTAGAATATTCCTACAACTCCCACGGCCAGATCGTAACGCTCAAAACCTACCGCAGCGATGCCGGATGGACCACCGCCGACTGGCCCGCAAGCCCCGGTGCCGCCAGCCTCACGACATGGACTTATCACCCGGAGAGCGGCCAGCTTCATCAGAAAATTGACGACGCCAACAAGGCGGAAACTCTGACTTATCACGCCGACGGAAAACTCCACACCCGCCAACGCGCCACAGGAAAAACCCTCACCTACATCTGGACCAATCAGGGCCAGCCGGATTCCGTCACCTACAGCGATGCCACTCCCGCCGTCTCCCACACATACGACCGTGCGGGCCGGGTGAAATCCACCACTGACGCCGCAGGTGTCCACGCCTTCACTTATCCCGATCTACTCACCAGCCATGAGAGCGTTTCCAATGGCATACTGAACGGCGTCACCCGCTCCGCCACGCGCGATACCTATTCCAGGTACGCTCGAAGCACCGCAAGTTCCGGCAACGCGTTGCATCAAGTCGATTACCAATACACAACGAACTCCCGCCTCGAAAAAGTCACGAATGGAACCCACTCAGCCACCTACGGATACCTAACGGACTCGGACATGATCGAAACCATCACGCTAAAGTCCGGCATAACCACCCGCCTCGCCACCACCCGCAATCACGATGCCTCGGATCGCCTTGATGGCGTCACCAACACCTACGGCACGCAGACACAGTCATACGGTGTCACCGATTTCGATGACATGAACCGCCGCAAGAAAATCACCCGCGAAGACGGCACCCGCTGGAACTTCGGCTACAACACCAAAGGCGAAGTCACCACCGGCATCCGCGAAAAAACCGCCGCACCTAACACCCCCGTTCCCGGCTGGAGCCACGCCTTTACCTTCGACGAAATCGGCAACCGCCTCACCGCCACCACCAACGGACGGGTTTCCACCTACACACCCAACGCGCTCAACCAATACGAAAACTGCACCGTTCCCCGCGCCTTCGATGTCATCGGCAAAGCGGACACCGCCGCAACCGTCACTGTCGATGGCAACCCCACCACTCGTCTCGACGAATTCTTTTACAAGGAACTCACAGCCGGAAGCGGCGCAGTCCACGTCCCCTATCTAGTACAAGCCACCGACGCCGGCGGCACCACCACCCGCAGCGGCGGAAAATTCCTCGCCGACACCCCCGAGAACTTCACCCACGACTTCGACGGCAACCTCACTTCCGACGGACGTTTCACCTGCACCTGGGACGCCGAAAACCGGCTCATCGCCATGGAAACCCACGCCGCCGTCCCACTGCCCGCTTGGCGCAAACTCGCCTTCACCTACGACAGCATGAGCCGCCGCATCCGTAAAACCGTCTGGCACGGCATCAGCAGCGGCGGCTGGCAGCTCCACCACCAATTCGACTACATCCACGAACTCAACGGCTGGAACATCCTCGCCGAACGCTCCGGCGGCACCACCAACAGCTTCCTCCGCAGCTACACCTGGGGTACCGACATAGTAGGGCAAGGCGGCTCGCCCAGCCGTGATTCCGCAGGCGGAGTCGGCGGCCTGCTATTCACCAAGCTCCACACAAGCAACAAAACCTTCGCCCACGGTTACGACCTCAACGGTAACGTCACCCTGATAGTGGACACCGCCACCGGCCAATCCGCCGCTACCTACGACTACGGCCCCTTCGGCGAACCCCTCCGCCAAAGCGGCGAATACGCCCTCCTGAACCCCTACCGCTTCTCCACCAAATACACCGATGACGAAACCGGCTGGCTCGACTACGGCTACCGCTACTACATCCCCGCCAGCGGCAGATGGCCATCGCGTGATCCCATCAGGGAAGATGGAGGAATCAACCTGTATGGGTTTGTAAGGAATAATGGAGTAAATTTGTTAGATATTATTGGACTTGATGAGTTTGGCGAAGAAGTAGAAACACAGCACGCGCATGGTCCCGAGGGGTGTCCAGGAATTAATTATGGCAAATTTTACCACGGTGTTGTGGTAGATGGTTCTGATTCAAAGGTTGCAGACAAATTCAAAAAAGATGTAGGATTTGATATGGAAAGAGCATATGCATCTGATTTTGCCGTTTTGCAGCAATGGAAAGCTACAATCGACAAAGAAAATAAATGTTGGATTCTCCAAAAAATTGCTAAAGTTAAAGTTCTTACATTTACGCACTACCGGAAGAGCCCGGAAGATACAAACAAGTGGCGTAAAGAAAAGGGGCTAAAAGACTTATTTAAACCTAATTATCCGGGTCATAAGCCACCAACACACCCAGTCAATCCAGAGTATTTCTATGGTGGCATCAAGCTTCCAGACACAGGAGATCCTAAAGAACTAAATAAATTCTTAGAGGGACTCAAGAAAACATTTAAATATGAAATGGGCAACTCTCTGCCCGCAAGGCCAGCCACGGAATCTGAAGTTACTTCAGGCAAAGCAGAGTCAAAAATACAAGCACCTCTTATACAAGGAGCACTTAGCGCAAAGCCTGTCGACGTATCCCCACCAGCAAAAAAATGAAAATCATAATCTTAAAATTGCTTATCGCATTATGTTTTTTAACAAATTGCAAGAATGATTCAGCGACAAAGAAACAAAACTCGATTAGCATTGATGCAAAAAATAATTGGCTTCATTCACATATTTTGATTAGGGTAAATAGTTCATTAAGTTTCACTGAATGGGTTGATTACATTTTCTCTTTCCCACCACACACTGTAAGTTTTCAATACTCAAAGCCCAATTTAGATCAACTTCTGAAAATAAAAATTCCGCCAGGAGATTACACGCGCGAATTACTAATAAACACAGTCACTTCTGAGGCGGGTATTAGTTACAAGTGGAACACTGATAACTCAGGGATAGTTTTTAAATAGTTACACGGGTGATTGGTTGAAGTGGAATTCACACTGTGCATTGACTCAGATGGAGATAACGGTGACTCACAAGACGGCATTGGTCGATTAGCACCGAGCTAGAAAAGACATGCCACCATTTGAAAATAGTTACACCAAAACATTTAAATGTGGATAATTACTCTAATTGCAATCTTAGTTTTTATTTTTCGGATTTGCCTATCATCGGCGAACCGCGCAAAAAATAGCCAAACTAAACGAATTAGTTTCGTCTATGGCCCTTGATTTGTAGGTTCTATTTTCGCAGCCAGTAAGATTTCACTTCCCGTAAGCCGATCATTTGTGGTGAATTTGGAGTGTTGGATAACGGACAGCTCCCGCTGCACACAACGAAGCATCAAAACAACAGGAAGACCAAATTGAATGAATTCCAAACAGATCAAAGAAGCGAAACGTGGAGTGGCGATGGTAACATTTGCCGAAGGACGGGTGGCGGATTTTACGCACACACCGCCCAAGCCGGTGGATGCGAAACACGCGGCAACGATTGAGAAGGCGAACGTGGCTATTGCGGGACTGGGCGGCAAGCAGGCGATCCAGATGGCGGGCGAGCATGGACAGGTGACCGAGAACCTGCGCGGCGACCGTGGTGATGTGGGAGCAATGCTTAGAAAGATCAACGGCACCGTGGCAGCCGTCGCCGAGGACACCCAACAACCGGGATTGATGGATCGCTTCCGCATGCCGCATGGCAGTGGCGATACCGAATTGGCGGCGAAGTTGGATGGATTCGCAATCGCGCTCGAAGAATTGGGCCTGTTGCCACAACTGGAAGCACACAACCTGATCCTGACTACGGTGGGACTGCGCCAGATGGCACAGGATTTGCGCGAAGGCGGCGGCGATCAGGCTGTGGCAATGGGCAAGCAAACCGGCGCGACGGGAATCATCCCCGAACTGCTCAAGAGCCTGCGCGAGTGCAAAAAGACCTGGGACGCGATCTATCAAAACACCTACGACGGCGACACCGAAACACTCACCGCCTGGCGCTCCGTGAGTCATGTGCCCCGCAACGGCGGCGGCGAAACTCCCGCGCCACCGCGGGGGCCTGTGACTCCCTCGTAGCCTCGTGCATGAGAACGGGGAGTGCTGCCGCAGTTTTGAAAGACCTCATTCTCACGAATGCGCACTCCCGCTGCGACACACTGACGGGAACAAGGATTGAGAAGGTAAGATCGAATGTTGAATGGCATTCGACTTTATTCCAATCCGCGTTCGTTCACTTCGTCTTCGTCCCAACCGAGGTAGTGGCCGAGTTCGTGAAGGAAGGTGGTGCCCACTTCGTCGCGGAAGTCTTGTTCATCTTCTTCGACCCAATCCCAGATGTTGGTGAGGAAGAGGCGGATGCGGGAGAGTTCGGAAGGGTCCGGTTCTTCGGCGGAGGAAGGGCCTTCGAAGAGGCCTAGTTCATCGCCGATGAGGACTTCATCAAACGCGCTTCCGCCGGGTTTTTCCTCAAGCGAAACGGGAACCTTCGCAGCAGCCTCGCGCACGTCCTGCGGCAGGATCTGAATCAATGATTTCAGTTCCTCATCGGCCCAGCGGGAAAGTGTTTCAAAATCCATGACCCGGAGTAGCGAGTGCGGTGGGCCGGCACAATACGGAAAATGCTCAGGTGCCGGAGCCCGGTCCGAATTTGCGGACGGTCACATTGCCGCCGCCGCAGGGTGCGCCGAGACGCTCGGGGCGGTCCACTATAGGAAAACGATAGGTTTTCCGCGCGGCCATGGACGGTAGCCTGATGAGTGCGCCGATGATGATCGCGCCCAGTGCGAGCAGCGCGAGTGCGCCTACGACGAGTGCGCCGAGCCGCAGCGCGCGCGTGGCGGGGATGGGAGCGGCGCGTTTCTCGAAGTAGTTATTGAAACCATCGGCGAGGTTCATCATTAGCGATTCGATGTAGGCTTCTGGTGAGAGATTCGGATCGGTGGCTTCCCTCGCGCGCATGAGGATGGTGGCGGTCTCGTGGGTGGGCACGCTGCCAGCCGCTGCATTTTCATCCGGTGGTCCATCCACATCACGGCCGAAGCCGAGGCTGCGGTTGTCGGTCTCGAAGACGACGACAAGGCCATCGCCCTCGGGCACCCAGTATTGTTGGAGTTGGGCCGCGAGTTCGTTTGCGTTGGTGGCGATGAGCACTGGCTCCACCATCAGATAGATTTTGAAACCGTGCTCGGCTTCCAGTTTGCGGAGCGGGTCGGAGATGCGTTTGATCGCGCCGGTGTTGCGATTGAAGAAACCGCTCTCATCGCGCACACCGAAGTCGGGCGGCTTGGGCACGCCGTTTTTCGCGAGCCAATCCGGCAGCGATTGGCCGAAGCCGGTGAGTAATAACACTCCCCAGATTATCCCTGCCGCCAGCCAGTGGTGAAGACGCCTCATGCAGCGGCACCGTTCGATATCCACGCACGGCTGACAAGCCGGGACTTGGTGGTGGACAGCGCAAGTTCGGCGTTTCCTCGCTGCGGTTTTCGATTACGGTGCGGCCATGTCGTTGCTCGGGCGTTTCCTGGACCCATCGTTTGTCTCGCTGAAAATCTGCGGTGTCACCACGCGTGATGATGCGGATCGTCTCATCACACTCGGTGTGGACGCACTCGGTGTGAACTTCTGGCCGCACTCGAAACGATACCTCGCTCCGCAAAACGCCGATTGGCTGCGTGAACTCGACGGCAGCATCCTCAGAGTGGGCGTCTTCGTCAACGAAGCGCCGGAACTTCCGCTGCGCCTATTTAAAGAAGGATGGATTGATGCCGTGCAGCTCCATGGCGACGAGGCACCGGAGGATGTGGCCGTTTATCAGAAATCCGGCGTGCCGTTTATAAAAGCGATCGGTGTGAAGACACTCGCTGATTTGGAGCGTGCCGCGGATTTCCACGCTGCTGGCATTCTGCTGGATGCGCACGCGCCGGGTGTCTATGGCGGGACTGGCGCGACCTTCGACTGGAACGCCGCAGTGGATTTTAAATCAAGCCATCCCTCGCTGCCGGTGATCCTCGCGGGCGGCATCGTTCCTAACAACGCCGCTGCGGCTGCAGCGATGGTGAGTCCCGCCGCGCTTGATGTGGCGTCGGGAGCGGAACTCTCGCCAGGCATCAAAGACTTCTCCAAAGTCTCCGCATTGCTCGCGGCACTGAACCGCTGATCTCCATGCTCACTGATTCCCACTGTCACCTCGCGTCGCATCGTTTCCAGCCGGAGGAAATTTCCACGCTCATCGCGAGTGCGCGTGATGCGGGTGTGCGTCGCCTTGTCACTCTATCCACCAGCTTGGAGGATTTGGCTGCAAATCTAACCGCCGCGGATGATCCGATGGTCCACGCCTGCATCGGCATCCATCCCTGCGATGTGCATCACGCGCCTGACGATGCCATTTCGCAAATCGCAAAGCACGCGGTGGATACAAGAGTGTGCGCGATCGGCGAGACGGGGCTCGATTACTTTCACCCGGCTCCCGATGGCTGGGACGAGTCCGCGTTTCGCGAAAGGCAGCGCGGGTTTCTCCGCAGGCACTTCGAACTCGCGCGCGACTCGGGCCTCAACATCGTCATCCACACCCGCGATCGGGAAGGGCACGCGTCGTTCGAGGATGCGCTCGGCATCTATCGCGACTACCACGCCACGGTGCGCGCGGTGTTCCATTGTTTCATCGGGCCATGGGAAAACGCGAAGCGCGTGATCGATCTCGGTGGGCTCGTGTCGTTCGGCGGTGTCGCCACATTCAAGAACGCGGGCCAAGTGCGTGATAGCGCGCTTCATTGTCCTGCCGGATCGTTCATGGTGGAAACCGATGCGCCGTATCTGGCACCGGAGCCGCATCGCGGCAAACGCAACGAGCCCGCATACGTCAGGCACACCGCAGACTTCCTCGCAAGCCTGCGCGGGGAAAAGCAGGAGGTGCTCGCAACTCACACCGGCGAAACAGCAGCCGGATTTTTCCGCTTCCGCGCGGGCTTGATTTGAATAAAGCATGCACGCCGTGACGTTTCATGCAACGTGGTGCTGCCAAGCAGTGCCGCCTGTATCCGCAATCCGAATCCATCACCGCCAACTCATCATGAATCCCATCCGCATCATCGCTCCGACCGTGCTCGCCGTAGCCCTCGTTTCCTGCGCCTCGCAAAGTGCAGACCAGTATGACACCGCGAATCCCTACGGCACTGCCGATGCCCCTCAGACTCCTGCTGCTCCCGCGAATCCGGTCTATGACACGCCGCCGGCCTACGAAGAAAGCGGTGTGGCTTCCGCTGCGGCCGCAGTGCCAGGCGTGCCCGCAGAACCCGGCGCGACATCCGTTCCCGCTGCTCCCGTTGCAGTTTCCCCGAATGCTCCTGCGATCATCCATACCGTTGTGAAGGGCGATACCCTTTCCGGCATCAGCAACAAGTACAAGATTCCTTCCGCATCCATCATGCAAGCCAACCGCATGACCAAAGATACGGTCGTGCTCGGTCGCAAGATGGTCATCCCGCCGCAGTAATCGTTTTCTAATCCATCGCCGGGAGCCGTCGTGCTCCCGGCGCTTTTTATTTTTCACACCATGCGTTCCTCACTGCTCATCCTTCCGTTGATCGTCGCATTCGCAAACGTGTCCGCACAGACACCGGCAGCGGCTGACGAAAAATCTCCGCCGTCCATCGCTTCGCGTGAAGCCGCGCTCGACAACTTGCTCGCCGAGCGCGAATCCACCAAGGCCTTCGATGCCGCCATCGCCGCCGCGCGCAAGAGCGGCGTCAACGAGCAAGCGATCCTCGAAGCACGCTTCCTCTTTCATGTAGATCGCGGCGAGGACGATGCGATCGCAGCTTTGCTTCCGGAGTTCAAGAAGCACGATGAAACATTCCGCATCGAAGACTCCGCCATCTTCAGCGTGAAGGAAGATTGGCTCGCCGTCATCGAGTACGTTCATGCGGTCGTCGCGCTGAAGAAGGATGACAAGGCGGCCTTCAAGACCCACATCACCGAAGCCTTCTGGCTGAGTCCGCGCCAGGCATCCGCGTTCACGCCGCACATCGAACGACTGCGTCTTGAGGAAAGCATGCGCTCGGTGAAAATTGATTTCAGCACTAAGCACGCGCCACTCACCGCAGGTGGGCCGGTGGCGCTGGAGTCGCTAATTGCAGGGAAAAAGGCGCTTCTTTTCCATTTCTGGTCACCAGCGAGTCCCGAGTGTGAAGCCGCGATGGCGGACTTCGCATCCACCGCCGCACTGCTCCTTGCCAACGACATCGCAGTGGTCTCGTTGATCCCCGATGAGTCGCCGCAGCTTCTTGATGACGCACGCGCGATGATACTTCCGTTAGATGCCAAGACCTCCGGTGCGTGGCTTGTCGATGCGAAGGAGAAGTCGTTAGGGCGCGAGCTGCGCGTGCGGAACATTCCTACGATGGTTCTCGTTTCAACGAATGGAAGCGTGCTCTTCAATGGTGATCCAACAGACGATGGCTTCTGGGATGCGTTGCAAAAAATCGATGCGCGCATCGTGCGCCCGAAGAGCGAAGATGCGATTCAAGAGCGTTGAATTCATCCCGGATTACGATCCGCGTCGTAGTTGAAAATCTACTTCAGAGAGTCGTAAAGTTTTCTTGAAAATCGAAAGGTTTCAACTTGACGGATCTCCCGACTACTAGTTTCATCGTCATAAGCAATCGCAACCGATGCGCATGACAAGACCTTCACATCCATCCAATCTTGAGCTGCAAGCCCTCTCGGTCTTGTGGCACGATGGACCATCTACGGTGGCCGCCGTACATGAGACGCTGCCCGACAAGAAGGACCGGGCCTACACCACGGTGCTTTCCGTGATGCAGAATCTCGAGCGCAAGAATCTCGTGAAGCGCGCCTTGGTCGGCAGGGCGCACGTTTACGAGGCAGCCTATTCCCAGGAAGTGATCGTCCAGCGGGCGACTCATGATTTCCTGACCAACGCTTTTGGAGGACGCCTCGGTGAGGCGCTCCTCGCGATACTCTCCGCCGGCACATTAACGCCGGAAGAGAAAACAAAACTAGAACGCGAACTCCAACGACACAAAACCATGGCTGCAAAAAAAACAGCGAAGAAAGTTGCCAAGAAGGCACCAGCAAAGAAGGCCGTAAAGAAGGTTGCTAAGAAAGCACCTGCCAAGAAGGCCGCCAAAGCCCCCGCCAAAAAGGCCCCTGCAAAGAAGGCCGCCAAGAAAGCGGTGAAGAAGAAGGTTGCCAAGAGCGCCAAGAAGGCCGCCAAAAAGGCAGTCAAGAAGACGGTAGCTAAGAAGGCACCTGCTAAGAAGGCCGCCGCCAAGAAGGCACCTGCAAAGAAAGCCGCTAAGAAAGCCGCCAAAAAGGCACCTGCGAAGAAGGCTGCTAAGAAAGCCGCCAAGAAGGCTGCTAAGAAGAAGTAATCCGAACACCTTGCCGGAACCCAAAGGTGGCCGTGCTTGCATGGCGGCCACCCCGGTTCCAAACAAGGTTTGTCAACGGCGGAGGATCTACGGATCCTCCGCCTCTCTTTTGGACAAAAAAGGGATTGCCAGCTTCCGCCCGCCCGTCCTAGCTTCGCGCGCCCCGGAAGGATGCATTCATGCGCGGTTAGCTCAGTGGTAGAGCACCTCCCTGACACGGAGGGGGTCACTGGTTCGAACCCAGTATCGCGCACCATCCATTCCATCACCTTTCGATAAACAGTGAGCCCTTCGATGAACGCGGCGCCGCCCGCGCCCGAAGAACTGGATGCCCTATTGAGGCTGCTGGATGATGAGACACCCGAAGTGCGCACGCGCGTGGCCGAACGTCTCGCACTCTGCGGTGGTGACATCAGCGAGTGGCTTGCCACCCGTCCTCACGCGTTGGGAAAACGTGAGCTGTCACTGCTTGCGGAAATGCTCAGTCCGCCCCGCCGCGAGACACTGGAGCGCGAGTGGCTCGCACCCACCTGCGGAGCTGCGGCACTGCGCGAGGACTGGGAAACATTCGAGGCGATGCTGCGGGCCATTTCGGATTTCCTGCATGACGGCATCACCATCCGTCAGCCTCTATCAGACGCGCTGGACTTGCTCGCCGAAGAGGCCGGTGAAAGCGGTGTGAACAACGCTAGAGATCTGCGGGCCTTTCTTTTTGAAAGCAGCCGTCTCACTTCGAATCGCGAGGAATACGACGATCCACGGAATTCCGATCTCGCCTGGTCCATCGCCGATGGGAAATCCAATCCGCTCGGGCTAGTGCTGATCTTCATGCTCGTGGCACGCAGGATGGATCATGAGGTGGAGGCGGTGAATTTTCCCGGCCACTTCCTTTGCCGCATCTTCGAGGACGGCTATCCGATCATCGTTGATTGCTTCGATGAAGGCAGGCTGCACCTTCAATCCACGCTGTTAGAAAATCCCGATCTCAGCCGCGATGAACGCAGCATACTCCGTCAGAGTGCGGACCCGGGCACCATCCTGCTGCGTCTGCTCAACAACCTCGTCGCAGCGCTTGAGAAGTCCGGGCGCAAGGATGACGCGAGGCTGATTCGCAAGCTGCGTGCCACGCTGAAGTGAGCCAGCTACCAGACTCCGAGCGCGGCGATTTGTTTGGATGCCGCTTCCGACCATCCACGGTTGGCTGCCGGTGATGCAGGCGAGGGATGCAGCACGCGACCGATGCGCGCCTTGCTTCCACAGACATCCGCCGCACGATGCAACCGTTCTTCCGCGAAGCCGCCGATGCCTATCAGAAAATCCGGACGCAGCAGCGCGATCACCTCGCCGAGATGCTTGAGGCATGCTTGCTCCACTGGCACCATCTCAGATGCTGGCAGCTTGTCTGGAGTGATGTTCGCACCGCTCGCGCTCATCCACACGAGCGGGCAGTAGTTCAGCACGAAGTGATCCTTGAAGAACGCGTCGGCGGATACGAAGCGCTCCGCAAACAATCCCCACAGCCTGCGTCCGCTGACTTCAGAGCGCTGGCATGCGAATCCCTCGACGGGTCGTTTCGGATGTTCCATCGCGGGCTTGCCGACAGTTTCCTTGATGCCCATCCAATCGCGAACTGCTGCCACTTCACCGAAAGGGATGCCGGTCTGGACCATGCCGAACGGTCCCGGATTCATGCCTAGGAAAACGACGCGCTTCTTGGTATTTGCAAAGCGTTCGAGATAACGCAGGTGCGGCTTCCACGCATACTCGAGCGGCTGATAGACGCAGGCGACGGGTTCCCTGAATGTGAGGCCGCGAAGATCTTCGGTTAGCCGTTGAGTGGATGCGATGAGTTCCTTCATGCGGTCAGCGGACTTTCCATGCGATGGCCAGCACGAGCAGCGCGAGCGGTAGATAGAGAAGCGTGAAGAAGAACAGCCGTCGCGCGGAAGTGCGCTCGCCATCGCGTGCGAACTTGATCGCCAGTGCCATCATCACCAATGCCAACAGCGGACCGATGATAGTCCACAGCACGTTGGCAAATCCTTTCAGCGCGGGTATCAGCGAGAAGGCCGCGAGCGCGAGCGCGTAGGCGGCAGAGATCAGGCCGCTTTTGCGTCCTGTTAGATCGCCATTGGACCACATCTTGTAGCCTACGGATTCGTATTCCTCGCGGCACAGCCAGTTGATCGCGATGAAGTGAGGAAGCTGCCAGAAAAACAACAGGCCGAAGAGGAACCATGCCTCCCATCCCAGTGCGCCGCCCGCGCCCACCCAGCCGATCACCGGTGGAATCGCGCCGGGGATCGCGCCGACGAGTGTATTGGCGGAACTCATGCGTTTCAACGGAGTGTAAACGAAAACGTAGATCGCGATCGTCGCCGCAGTGAGATAGGCAGCGAGGTTTCCGACCTGCACGGCGAGATGGATGATGCCGATGGCGGAAAGCACCCAGCCGATGCCGAAGGCCACCAGCGGGTCCATCCGGCGTGATGGCAGCGGGCGGTCCGCCGTGCGTTTCATCCGCGCGTCGAGATCCACTTCCATGAGTTGATTGAAGGCCGCAGATCCAAACGCCGCTGCGGCTGTGCCGAGGATGGTATGCAGCAGTTTCATCCACTCCATCTGCCCGCCACGCGATGCGAGTAGGAAGCCGAAGAAGGTGGTGATGAGTACGAAAAAATTCAGCCGCACCTTCATCAGGACAGCGAGATCCTGACGCAATCCCGGCGGGCGAGGGGCTTCCGGTTCTGCGGGGATCGCGGTTTGTTCGGTGTCATCCATGGGCTGCGGCGGCATCATGCTCATGATCGCCGCTTTTCCAACCTTTTCCGCCCTCGACAAAACGCTGTGCCGGTTTAGTAAGACTTAATCCCCTCACTCTTGCTGCAAATCAAGACTCATGATTTTACGATTGTGCAGATTCCCTCAGCGGGTGGTTTTTGCCGTTGCCTCGAAGGCCACGGCCATTCTCTGCGCCTCTTGGTTTTCGCTGACAGCAATCGGCATGGCGCAGACGGTGAAAATCCTGCCGCTCGGTGATTCGCTCACGCGCGGAAACAACGACATCAACTATCCCAACGGCGATATCCCCGGTGGCTACCGTCGTCTGTTGAGTATCCGTCTCGCGGAAGCGGATTGCGCGCATGATTTCCTCGGCACCAAGTCCGACAACGCTGCGGAAGAGGTGGACCCGCACCACGAAGGATATCCGGGTTTGCGCACGGATCAGTTGCTCGCGCTGCTGCCAGTGGCGCTCGCACAACAGCCGGACACCGTGCTGTTGATAGCCGGCACCAACGACATCATGCAGGCCGTGCCCGTCGCCACGGCGGCAACGAATCTCGGCAACATCATCGAGCAGATCAACGGTACGCTGCCCGCATGCAGACTCTACGTGGCAACCATTCCGCCGATTTCTGGGACGGTGAACTGGTTCGGGCAGACACCGGCAGTGATGAATGTAAACGCCAATTACTACAACACGCTCGTTCGCGGCCTCGTCCAACAACACGCCGCCCAAGGACGCAAGGTCACGCTCGTGGACATGAACGCACTGATCGTCATGACCGATCCAGATCCGGCGAAAAATTTCTATCAGACTGGTGACGGCATCCATCCGGGGCAGGCAGGCTACGATCAGTTGGCGGAGTTGTGGTTCGCTGCGATTCACACCGGCGCTCCCATGGTGGATGCTTCCGCCGCAGGTTTGCCCGCTGCTCCATCCGGTCTGTCGCTGACAGTGGCGTCACCATCGCGCATCAATCTGTCATGGACGGACAATGCATCTAACGAAACGGTGTATCGCATCCGCCGCCGCCCCGTTTCTAGCGGAGCATGGGAAGAGATCGCCGTTCTTCCTGCAAACGCCACCAGTCACGCCGCCACCGGCCTGAAGACCGGCTTGGAGACTTATGCCTTTGCGGTCATTGCCTCTAACACGATTGGGAACTCCGGATGGTCGAATGTCGCCGTTTCTCCGACTCATAATGATGACGCGCATCTCAAGCCCGCCATTGCATCGAGTTCCGTTCAGCCGTCAAACATCCCATCCAAGGCCAACGACGGCAACCTCGCCACGCTGTGGGCTTCGAGTGTGGCGGGCGCACAGTACTGGCAGGTGGATCTCAACAGTCCTCATCACCTCCAACAGGTGAAGGTGATTACCCGCCAGGTTTCCGATGTTCCCGATCACCGCCGGAATTTTGAGATTCGCGCTTCTAACGATTCTAACTTCGCAACCTTCACTGTGCTAGGCAGCCAGGGAGCCACCGCGCTGCCGTTTAAGGGCAGCCTGACTCTTCCAGTGAACATCACGACGCCTTTCCGATACGTGCGTGTTGCGAAAACAGACGGCACAAGTTTTGCGATCTGTCTCGTTCAGGTCTCGGCAGCAGTTCTCGTGTCCGCGCCCGCCGAGCCTTTCAATCTAACTGCTTCTGCAGCGGGCAACTCACGGGTGCGCCTTGCATGGAGTGTTTCCTCCAACAACGAGTCCGGCTTTAAACTGGAACGTAAAACCGGTCTCGGCTCCTATTCACAGATCGCCACCCCTGCGGCTGCGAGTAACTCTTTCTCCGATGATGGCTTGGATGCGGGAACCACCTACTTCTACCGCATCCGTGCGACCAACGAATCCGGTGAATCCGCCTATGCCACAGAAACCTCCGTCACCACCGGCACTGGCAGCAGCTATGATGCATGGGTCGCCGCGCTCCCACCCGAAGACCAAGCACCCTCAGATGATCCGAATGGCGATGGCGTGAACAATTTTCTCGCCTATGCCTTCGCACTGGACCCCATGGTCCGCGCTTCTGCTACAGATCTTCCACGCATCACGGGTGATTCTTCCACCCTCGTCTTCCGCTACCGCCGTAACATCCATGCGACCGACGCCAGCTATGAAGTGCTCGTTTCCTCCGATCTAACGGAAAATAGCTGGGCTGTCATGAGTAACGCAGGCGTCACCGAAATTGCGGTGTCAGGAAAGCCGGGCGTAGAGGAGGTATCCGTGCCGGTGCTGCCAGCTCCGGGACAAAAGCGCGGCTTCTACAAACTACGCATCGTACGCTGAACCCTAATTCGGGAATTGAACCACAGATTACACAGAGAGCACAGATTTTGAAGAGGGGTCTAAAAAACTGCCTTGATCAAAAAGGTGCCGGACATGAATCAAAAAAAATCTGCGTAATCTGTGGTCAAATCGGCTCGAATCAATGACCCAACTTCGGATTTAGAGCTGATTGAGTCACAGCCCCCACACACCAGTGCCATCTCGCTTCGCCTTGCGTTCGAGTTCGCGCAGCTGGTCCTTGTGCTTTGCTGCGGATGTGCCGTCCGGCAGATCCGCAGGCTTCGTTTTGATGCGTGCGAGTCCGCGTTCGATGAGTAGTTCGTGCAACCAGCGTGCTTTACCGTTCACCTTCACCTGGACGAAGGCGTGGTAACGTTTGTCCTGAAACGGGCTGTCCCAACAGGTGAAAATGTCGCAGGGCGCATCCTCTAACAGTGCGAGTGTGAAAGCCTTGCCCTTCTTTCCGATCTCCACCGCTTGCGGTGGTGTGATGCCGCCCATTTCCGCAGCCTGCTGGCGGATGCGTTCGTGATTCGTCTCACCGCCGGCGTAGCTCTTGAAGGCGCTCTCCGGCGTGTCCACGAAGTAGAGGCGGAATTCCGCCGTTCTGCCGTTTGGGAGTTTCAACATGAAACTGTCTCCATCGTTGTGGTTTCCCTGCACGAGCGTGCAGCCGCGATGATGTTCATAGGCTCCCGATTGCGGTGTGGGTGATGGTTTCTCAACGCGGCGCGTCTGCGGTTTCGCCTTTGAATCCAGAGCGCGCTTTTGATCGAGCGCCCAGATGACCACTGCTGCGACTAACAGCAGTAAGGTGAACCATGAGGTCTTCGCAAGCGGTCGCCGGTTCATGGATCAGAGACCTTTTTCGCCGTGGTAATCCTTGTAGGTGCCGGTCGGCACTGCCACCGGCCGCCACTCGCGGTTGAGCTTGCGATACTGGTTGATGAACTGCGTGGGATCGGCCCAGTGCGCGAGGTCGGCAGGCGTGTTGCTGCGAAACATGCCGATGGTGATGTCATGGCGGATCTCGAAATGCAGGTGCGCGGGATACATGCCGAAGTTGGTGCCGATGGTGCCGATCTGCTGGCCGCGTTTGATGAGCTGGCCTTGTTTCACCATCATCCTGTCGAGATGGCCGTTGAGGGTGTCGATGTATCTCACCTTGCCTGTTGCCGGATCACGGAAGGCGTGGCGGGTGAGCACCACGTTGCCCCAGCCGGTGCGGACGTTGGCCGCGAGAGTGACGATGCCGTCTGCGATGGCATAGACTGGATCGCCGAGATCCTTGTCACCGCCGGAGCGGCCATTCCAGTCCTCGCCGAAGTGTTTCGGATCGCGCAAACGCAGTCCGCGCGCCTTGTAGTAGCCCTCGGCATTGGGCTTTCCTACGGGGAAATCGAAGCCATCCGCGATATTCACCCGCGCTTGTTGGGCGGTGGCTGGCATCACTGCGGCACAGAAAAACGCCAGCAGCCATGCGGCGATTCTTCGTTGTGGATTCCTGAAACAGCGAGGCATTCGTTAAGTCCACCGACCGGGAGCTTCACCCGCAAGCGCAAAAAGGCCGTGGCTTGCTGACTTTCCTGTGATGCGGTAAAGAAAGGGGTTTCAAACCCCTTCTCCATATTGCACCAAAATCCACAATTCTTCATGCGCGGCAGCACATTCCGAATAGGCGTCAAAGATCCTCGTCGCGATGGACTCCATGCACTTCCTCACTGGAACAAACGATGCAGCCATCCAGCACAGCGTTTTGTGAAACCCGGCTGCCGGGCCAGACGACGGAGTTTCTAACAACCGCACCGGCTCGAATCACCGCTGCGGGACCGATCACCGAGTTCTCGATGAGGGCTCCGTTTTCAATGATGGCGTCTGGGTGGATCGCTAGGCCGAGATTCAGCGTCTGATGAGCCTTGAGATACGAATCTCGGTCGCCGAGATCAAGCCACTCGCCATCATCCAGCACGATGGCTCCGAGCTGGCCGAGTTTTGCCAGATCAAGGAACGCTGGAATGACTGAAACGACTTCGCCTAACGGAATGCGCTCCAGAAAGCTGGGATTCACACAGTAGATTCCAGAAAAAATATGAGTGCCCTTCGCGATGCCGAGCGAGTGGCGGATATCGGTCACGCCGGTGAGGGATTCATCCAGCGCGATGTGTTTGTCCGCTTCGTTTCCATGCGTGCGCAGCGTGAGCGTGACTGGCAGGCCGGATGACTCGTGCGCGGCGATGAGCTTGTCCAAGTGCATCGTGGAGAAAATATCGCCGTTGTGGACGAGTAGTGCTTCGTTTCCGATCCATGGCTCAATGTTCTTCAGCCCACCGCCGGTCTCTAGCAGGACGGGTTCGTGAAACAACGTGATGTCGGTGTGCCGGATGTCCGCACGTTTCACGAAGTGTTTCCACTGATCCGGCAAATGATGAGTGTTGATGGCGAAGCGTGAGGTGCCAGCCTTCGCGCAGGCCGCCATCGTCCACCATGCCAGTGGCTCGTGAAAAAGGGGGACGAGCGGTTTCGGTAAGTGGTCGGTGAGCGGACGCAGCCGCGTTCCAAGACCGGCACCAAGAATGAAAGCCTGATTCATCGGATTGCTTTGGCCTGCGGGGCTTGGCATTTCAAGCCCGCACGCAGAAATTTTAAGCATGGCTGGACAAACACTCCGTCCGGCGCGATTGACTGAGCCTCAAAATAATCTGTTAGCATTCCGCCATGCCCGAGCTTCCCGAAGTTGAGACCACCCGCCGCGGCATTGAACCGCATGTGAAGGGAAAAACCGTCACCGAAGTGATTGTGCGCCGTCATGATCTGCGGCAGCCGGTTTCCAAAGACCTTCCATCCATCGAAGGTCAAAAGATCATCAACGTGCGCCGCCGCTCGAAGTATCTACTGCTTGGCATCGATGACGGCGGCACCCTGCTCATCCACCTCGGCATGTCCGGCAGCCTGCGCGTGATCCCGCCTGCGGAGCCATGGAAAAAACACGATCATGTGGGCATCACGCTTTCTAACGGCAAACAACTTCGTTTTCACGATCCGCGCCGCTTCGGATTGGTCCTCCGGTTTTCCGGCGATCCGGAACAACATCCCTTGTTGAAACACCTCGGCCCCGAGCCGCTGGAAGATGCTTTCACCGCGCAACACCTGCACGCGGCCTGCGCGAAACGCAGCGTCGCGATCAAGCTGGCCATCATGGATGCGAAGATCGTCGTCGGCGTGGGAAACATTTACGCATCCGAAGCCCTGTTCCGCGCCGGAATCCTACCGCGCACGCCTGCGAACCGCGTTTCAAAACCGCGCGTCGCTAAACTCGCCGCCGCCATCCGCGAGGTTTTAACGGAAGCGATCAAGGAGGGCGGCACCACCCTGCGGGATTTCCTCAACTCCGATGGCGAACCCGGCTATTTCAAGCAACGGCTCTTCGTGTATGAGCGGAAAAATGAGCCCTGCCGTGTCTGCAAAACGCCCATCCGTCACGCGGTGCTCGGTCAGCGTTCCACCTACTGGTGCCCGACGTGTCAGAAGTGACGTTTAGGCTTCCTTCGCGATCAGGTCGTCGAGATGCCCGCCTCTTGCCGTCACCCACTTGCCCTTGCGGATCACCTTGGTGAAACCGAGTCCGTTAGAAGCGGCGGCCTTGAAGACGTCCCACGCTTGTGTCGCGAGGATGCCGGAAACGATGAGGTCGCCGCCGGGTGCGAGGGATTTTACGATCACCGGCCATGCCTCGATCAGCACGGTGGAGAACAAGTTTGCCATCACCACATCGTAGCCCTTCTTGCGCGGCTTCCATTTCAGGACGTCCTGTTCTTTGGTTAGAATTTCGGGTGTGCCGTTGCGCTGCGTGTTGCGAGCGGCGGCGGCGACTGCGAAGGGATCGAAATCACACGCGTAGGTCTCGCCAGCTCCCAGTTTCTTCGCGGCGATGGCAAGCACACCGGTGCCAGTACCGAGATCGGCGACAGTCCAGTTAGAGTTCTTCCGCTCCCTCGCCACATCCACTAACAAACGCAGACAGGTGGAAGTGGTCGCGTGATCGCCGGTGCCGAACGCCATTTCCGGTGGGATCGAGATGATCTGCCGTTTGGGATTCGCACTGCGGATCGCGGCGATTTCCTTCGCGCGTGTTTCCGCGGTGAGTAAGAAAACATCGCGCACCTTCACCGGGCGCGGTGGAGGCACGGGCTTGTTCCACTCAGAACCGGAAACTTTACGCACGCTGCCGCCGAAGCGTTTGAAAACCTCCTTCGCCTCCTTCTCGGTGTTGCAGAAAAGCCGGACCCGGATGGATTTGCCGCCCTTGAGATACTCGATGACGAGATTCGGGTTTCCCGCGAAACGCTCTTCCCAAGCGTCCATCCACTGTGCTCCGGAGAGTTTCGACCAGACGAACATGGTGATGCGGCTTGGGGGGGCGGCTTGGAAATTTGGAGCGGGCGATGAGATTCGAACTCACGACATCCACCTTGGCAAGGTGGCGCTCTACCACTGAGCTACGCCCGCGTTGCGAAACGCGTGGGCGCTTTCTACACCGGGCCGGATACCGGGCAAGCCAAAATTTGCAAATTTTCCGTGTTCAATCCGCCCCGCTCTGCGTTTCCTTTCCCGCAGACCATGTCCGACAAGCTTGCTGAAATCATCGCCACCAAACACCTCGAAGTCGAAGCCCTCATGCCACGGGCATCCCTCCTTCGTGCGGCTGCCCTACAACGCAACGACTTCGGCGGATTCCGCGCCGCGCTTGACCGTGGCCCCGGCCGCCTCGGTGTGATCGCGGAGGTCAAAAAGGCATCGCCTTCCGTGGGACTCATCGACCCAGATTTCGATCCCGTCCGCCAAGCGAAACGCTACCTTGAGGGAGACGCGTCCTGTCTCTCTATCCTCACCGATGAAAAATATTTCCAAGGCTCACTGAGTTATCTCACGCAGATTTCCAAATTTTCCGTAGCGCCATTGTTGCGCAAAGACTTCACGATTCACGAGGTGCAGATCCACGAAGCCGCCGTCTCCGGTGCGGATGCGATCCTCCTGATCGTCGCCGCGCTGGATGATGAAACGCTGCGCCGTCTCTACGAAGAAGCGAAAGGTTTCATGCTCGATGTGCTCGTCGAAGTGCATGACCTCCGCGAAATGGAACGCGCCCTCGAACTTGGCGCAGATCTCATCGGCGTGAACAACCGGAATCTGAAAACCTTCGAGGTCGATCTCGCTACCACCGAGCGCCTCGCAGAAGAAGTGCCGGATGACGTGTTACTCGTTTCCGAAAGCGGAATCAAAACACTCGAAGACGCGCAACGCGTGCTCGACGCCGGTGCCAACGCCGTTCTGATAGGCGAGGCGCTGATGCGCGCCCACGATCCCTCGCGGGAAATCGAAGCTTATCTGGAGCTGTGCATATCGTAGGCGCATTCGCAAGAATGCGTTCTTCCGGCCGCCCTACTCGTTCTTACGAACGAGCCTACGTTCACTGCCAGCGTTCTTTCCAGACACGGAACTCCGACGGACGCAGGCGGTAGCGTGCGATGTTTCCCTCGTGCAGACAGGAGAGTTCCGTCACCGCCACCTCGATGAATTTCTTCCGCGCGTTTTCCGGAACGTGTCCTTCCGCCTCCGTAGTGATAAATCTAACGGCTCCCGGTCGGCCCATTTCCTGTTGGACTATTTCGCGCACCACCCGGCCGATCTCTACACGGTGGACTAGGCGGAATGGATCGGGATCGCCGAGCGACTGGCGGATGGCCGCATAACGGGCGCAGGACCGCCGGTAGCTCCATGCGAAGACATCCCGCAGATAGTCCACGCGGTTCAACTCATACACCCCGATCAGCCCGCCGATGTAATCCATCTGCTCCACATCGATGAACGACAAAGGGCAGAGATTGTGGCGGATGAAAGGGATATTCGCAGCCAAGCGCGAAACGCGCTTGTTCACGTCTTCGAATGGCTGGAGATAGGGAAGGTGAACCATCACGAAGAACGCCTGCTCGAACGGATCCTGAATGGCCTCCGCCTTGTAAAGGATCTGTTCAAACCGTTCCTCAATCATTTGCGGAACCTCCAGCGGATGAAAGACAGTTCCACCGATACCCACCGGACGCGAACGCACCCGTCCGCAAGCGGCGGGATCCGCCAGCAGGTTGTCGGACAGCAGCGCGTGCAGATTGCAGATCGTGTAATGATTGAAGCCGATCTCGGAAGCCTGTTCCGCCAGCATTTCGATGGCGGCCTTGTGGTTGAGAATCATCTGGGTTTCAGCTGCGGCCTTGCCCTCGATTCCCTGGCCTATCTCTAACAGACGCTGGGTTTCCAGAAGCGAATAGGTATTTCCTTCAAGACGGCTGGAGTTCCACGAGAGATCGATGAGCAGGCGATCCATCACCTGCCGCAGGTAAGTGCCTGCGGGCAAGTGGGTGAGGCCTACCTGCCCGAGTTCCGCGAGCTGTCGTCTTGTTTCATGGGGAAGGTAACAAGTAATGTTCGGCTGATAGGCGTCGAGAAACGCCCCGTTGTAGCCAACCGGCATCCGTTGTCCCAGTGGTCGGCCCACCGCCGCGCGGATTTCCATGGCCTCCTTGGATAGCCAGTCCCGACTCGTAGTATAAACTGCGACATCCTCCCTGAGCATCGTGGAGCTTTCGGCAGCCAGATAACGCCGCGAACGACCCTCGCCCCGTGCCAGCAAACGGTGTTCATTGACCAACTGATCCAGACGCCGCTGAAGCGTCCTTTTGGGAAAGCGGACTTCAGGTTCCCGGAGTAGATCGCCTACAGCCACGCCAGAAGGATACCGCTCCACGATTTGGAGAAGCCTTTCATATTCGGTAGCTGGAACTTGAAGTGGCATGAAACGGCTTGGATCTGCCGAAAACGTGCCAGATAAACTCTAATCGTGCCACATAAATCTTCAGAATTCGCCATTTCCAACAGGCGTAAGGGTTTTAAGTGGCACGAAAAATTTTAATCGTGCCACTTTGCGCCCTCAGATCAGCAGCGCGATTTGCTCACCGGGGCCGTGAACGCCCTCGATTAGAATGCCTTCGACATCGGCGGTCTTGGACGGGCCGGTACACCAGATGATGTTCGGACTCTCGCCCAAGGCGGCGATAGCGTCCGATATGGCGCGGTGGATTTCATGGACTTCAAGCACCGCGACATGCACCCACGGTGAAAGCGCCGCGAGCCGGTGTGAGCTGCGCTCGTCATCAAGGATGATGGTGCCGGACTCAGCGATGGCTCCGCTGGCGCGGGTGATGCCGAACTGATAGTCATCGTAGCGAGAGCGGTCGTAGATGGTCTCGACGGTGAGGCCTGCGGCGGCGAGTTTCGAGCCGATGGCATCGAACAACGCGGGATCGCAGTAACCGTGGAGTTGCTTAGTGGATTTGAGAAACTCCGCCAACTCATCCACCGAGGACATCGGCTTGCCGCTCACCGCCTTGAAGTTCCGGCAGAAGATTTCCCGGAGATCATTGCCCGCGAGCTTCGGCGCGGAATGGGTGATGGCTACATCGTATTCCGGCAGCGGCGCTCTGGTTTTAAGAGCGGCGGTGGCGGTATGGATCTTGGTGAAGATGGTGTCTCTCATGATGGGTATGGGTCTTATCGGGCCTATGAGACCTATGATTGCGCCAGCGCCTGATCGAGATCCGCCGTGATGTCGTCGATGTGCTCGATGCCGATGGACAGGCGGATGAGTTCCGGCGGAATTCCTGCGGCGCGTTGTTGTTCCTCGTTGAGTTGGGAATGGGTGGTGGTGGCCGGGTGAATGGCGAGGGATTTGGCGTCACCGACGTTGGCGAGATGTTTGAACATCTTCAACGAGTCGATGAACTTCGCGCCGGCCTTCGCACCGCCCTTGATGCCGAAGATGACCATCGAGCCGCCCTTGCCGTGCAGGTATTTGCCGTTGAGTTTCTCCATCGGATCGCCGGGCAGACTGGGATGGCGGACCCACTCGACGGCGGGATGTTTTTGAAGGTGTTTGGCGGCGGCGATGGCGTTTTCGCAATGGCGTTCCATCCGCAGCGGAAGGGTTTCGATACCTTGCAGCGCGATCCACGCGTTGTCTGGGGAAATGCATGCGCCGAGGTTGCGCAGCGGGCCGGTGCGCATGCGCAAGATGTAGGCAACGGGCGCGAGCGGCGCGGGCAGATCGTGGCCCCAGCGCAGTCCGTGGTAGGAATTGTCCGGTGTGTCGAAGAGCGGATGTTTTCCTCCAGCCCAGTTGAATTTCCCGGAGTCGATCACGATGCCGCCGATGCCAGTGCCGTGGCCGCCGAGCCATTTGGTTAGAGAATGGACGACGATGTCCGCGCCGAATGCGAGTGGCTTTGTTAGATACGGCGTGGAGAACGTGGAATCGACGATGAGTGGCAGCCCGATGCCGTGGGCGATCTTCGCGATGGCCTCGATGTCGGAAATTTCAAGTGCCGGATTCGAGACCGACTCGCAGAAGAACGCGCGGGTCTTGTCATCCGCAGCGGCTGCGAAGTTTTCCGGCGAGTTGGAATCCACGAAGCGCACCTCGATGCCGAGCGCAGGCAGGATGTCCTTGAACTGCGTGTAAGTGCCGCCGTAGAGATTTCTAGCAGAAACGATATTGTCGCCGGCCTGGGCGAGGTTGATGATCGAGTAGAAAATCGCCGAGGTGCCGGATGATACTGCAAGCCCGGCTGCACCGCCTTCGAGCGCAGCGACGCGTTGTTCCAGCACGTCGTGCGTGGGATTCATCAGGCGGGTATAGACATTGCCGAGTTCGCGTAGCGCGAAGAGGTTGGCGGCGTGCTCGGTGCTGTCGAAGACGTAGGAGGCTGTGCGATAAACCGGCACCGCGCAGGCATGGGTGGTGGGATCGGATGAGTATCCGGCGTGCAGGCACTGAGTTTCGAGTTTCATGAGGTTGGATAGTGGCGGTGCATGCCGATCACACCTTGGACCGCCCCTCCGATCAACTCGAAATCCGGGATTTACAGCACTGGTTCACCGGATGGCGTTCAGGCATTCCTCTGCGGTCTGGCGGATCGTTGCGGTGCATGCTTCTTTTGCGATTTCCTCCAGTTTTTCGGACAGGGATTTCAAACGGTTCAACTTCACGCACTCCAGCGTGGCGGCGTAGGTCTGGATGATTCAGGGCGCACACATTTCCTATGCCACGTCCTGAGGGGATTGCTGTTGGCTTGCTTGTTAATTTTCACGCTGCCGGATTGTTCGTTTTCATGGGTTTGGAGGCCAATATCCGCCATCTTGCGTTTGTAAGCGGATGGCGGGATTCTGCGGATCAAGGTCGGAACCTGTCAGGGCAAGCGTGACGGAGGGATCGTTGAGGGGGATGCGTTCGCCACGGGCGAGGCGGTCGTGGTTTATTGAGAGAAACTTGCGCCATGCATCGCGGATGGCGAAGCGTTGCTCGCGGGTGAAGTTGCTGTTTCCTCCGCCGCTGTTTGATGAGAGATCCAGAGTGCTCTTGGTCAGTTGTCCGAGAGCGTTGTACATGAAATCCTGATCGGTGATGACCTCGCACCAGGCGGCCCATAATTCCACCCGCGCGCCGAGGGCTTGTGCGGATGAGCTGGCTGCGTCTTGGAGGAATGTTTCATGGGTGGTTTCCACGATCTGGCAGAGCGGACGGATGAACGATGCTCGCCCCGACTTGCCCGCCACTTCGCAGGCACTGCGCAATACACCCCAATCTTTGTCTTCTAAGGCTTTCATCAGGGCTGTTTCAAATCTGTCTTCAACGATGGGCGTGGGGATGGCGAGGATGGCGTTCTGACGGAAGGTGGGCGGATTCGCGTTGATGAAGGCGAGCACGGTTTCCTTCCAACGATCATCCGTGGGCCGTGGCATGTTGGAATCGGCGAGTTCGCGGAACTGCGCGAGAATCACGGAGGAACCTCCATTCGTGTCCGAGCCGAGTCTCCAACCACGGTTGCGAAGGGCGTCGATGGCCTGGATGAGACCGCGCAGCGGCGGCGGTGGATCAAGCACATTAGCTCCTTTTCCCGAACGGATTTTCCATGGTCCTTTAAGGGCGGTTTGGGTGGCGTCCAGCAATGGCTTGGCGTGTGCGGCTTCGCCTTGGGCCTCGATGAAAGCCGCGCCCAGTTCCACGATTGCGGCGTCCTTGTTTTGGAGAAGTTTGAGTGCGGACTTGAGCAAAGGGCTGCGGAATTTTACATCCCAATCCTTTATGGCGGCGGTGTTATCGACCCATGATCGGAATGCGGGCTTGGTTGGGTCTGACAAGGATGGCAGTCGCTCTTTCAACGCGTCGCCCGCGGCATTGACGACATCGGGTGACGGATTTTCTAACAATCCAAGCAGGGCTTCAAAGGCCGCCGTTCCCGGAATGCTGGCGATGCCCGGAACAGCGTCCGCGTTTCCGTCTGCAGCGGCCTGGATAAGCGAGGGTAGGAAGACGACATGCTGAAGTTTTCCCAAATGGAAGAGTCGAGTTGGATCGTTGCTTTTACAGAGATCACGCACGCGGGCCGCAGCCTCGTCCGCGCTCGGCATGAGGATTTCGATTTTCGTTTTTGCAACGGGATGCGGACGCGCTTCGTCCACGATCCAGCCAAGATCATGACAGGACTCCACGGTGTAGATGCCTGCGCCGGGAAGGGTGACGTAGCCAGACAGGGGAAACTCAATGTCGTGTGATGCACCGGGCGCGATTTTCTCGGATCCCGACCAGCCCCCAAAGTGTGGCAAGCCTTTGCTCGCATCCGGGAGCACGCCACCTTGTGAATCGGTGACGCGGATTTTCATGCGTAGCGGGAAACCGGTCCCACGATAATCGCCGCCGGTGGAGATTTGGAAGGGCTCGCTACCGCTGTTTTTCACAGTGAAGATGCCGGGTAAGGCATCGCCGAGTTTTACTTTCTCCGGCAGCTTCAGGCTGGCTTCCGCAGCTACTGGCACGGGGGATGTGGAGCCGTGTTCGGTCTTGATGGGAAGGATGTTCTCCGCGTGAACGGAGGACAGGAAAATGCCACACGATAGGAAAAGAGATTTCATCAGGCTGCGGAGGATGTTGCCTCCACAGTAGAAGACACTGAAGGATCGATTTTCTTGGGGAAAAGTTCAGCCCTTCTTCCGCGTCTTGAACCACTTCCTGAAATCTCCACCGTGGGACTCAGGTAGCGTGCGTTGGCCTAACCAATCTTGCAGCGGCTTGATCGGCGCGACTTGGATGGGCAGGTGGTTCATCGCCTTGCTCATCGTCATCGCGGTGCGCCAGAGCGAGGGCGAGGTGGCGAGGGTGGCAAACGGCGACATCGGAATGGCGGCGGGCGAGTGGACGTGCGCTTGATGCGCTTTGTCGCGGAGACGGAGAAGAAGATCGGGGATCGGAATGTCCACCGGGCAGACTTCGTTGCATGCGCCGCAGAGTGATGAGGCTTTCGGGAGATCGGCGAGTTCCGGGAAACGATCGCCGAAGAGTAGCGGCGAGAGCACCGCGCCTACGGGGCCGCCATAGGTGGAGCGATAGGCGTGGCCGGAGGCTTGGCGATAGACGGGGCAGACGTTCTGGCACGCGCCGCAGCGGATGCAGCGGAGGATTTCCCGGCAGTTCGACGCGAGCACGTCGGTGCGGCCGTTGTCCATGAAGACGACGTGCATGTGCTCGGGGCCGTCGGGTTGGTTCGCGGACTTCGGGCCGTTGATGAATTCGGTGTAAACGGTGAGCTGCTGGCCGGTGGCGGAGCGGCCTAACAGGTTGAGGAAAACCGACAGGTCTTTTTCGCGAGGAATGATCTTCTCAATGCCGACGAGTGCGATGTGGACATTCGAGGGAGCCATGCCGAAGCGCGAGTTGCCTTCGTTGGTGACGAGCAGCAACCGGCCGCTGTCCGCGCAGACGAAGTTCGCACCGGTGATGCCAGCCTGGGCCTGCATGTATTTCTCACGGAGGAATACACGCGCGCGGCGGGTGATGGTTTCCGGGTCGTCGTTGTAATCCTCTGCGATGCCCTCGCGCTGGAAAGTGCGGGCGATCTCGCGGCGGTTCTTGTGGATGATCGGCTTGACGATGTGCGAGGGTTCGTCGTTATCGAGCTGGATGATGAACTCGCCGAGATCGGACTCCAGGCACTCAATGCCGTTTTCTATCAGGAAAGGATTGAGGTGGATTTCCTCGGCGGCCATGGACTTGGCCTTGGTGAGCGCGGTGACGCCGTGGGAGCGGAGGATGTCGAGGATGGTTTGTTTCGCGTCATCGCCGGTGGCAGCGAAGTGGACGTTCACGCCGCGCGAAATAAGCGCCTGCTCGGCTTTTGCGAGATACTCGTCTAGGTGGTGGAGCGTGTGGTCCTTGATGTCACCGGCAAGTTTGCGCAACGCGTCGGGGTTTTCGTAGTCGTGATGAAGAACCTTGTAGCGCTTGTCAGTGCCGGCCGATGAGCCATCGATCACCGAGTGCTGTTTCTCGTCGGAAATTTTCCGCGCGTATTCGTCGATGAGTTGGTTGCCGATCATGACTTCAAAGTGTCGCGTAGGATTTGGATCACATGCATGTGCGGGACCGGACGGCCTTGGGTAGTGGCGAGGCCGGAGAGGTGCATGAGGCAGGACATGTCGATGCCGGCGAGCATGTCGGGTTTGGTGTCGAGGATGTTGTCGAGTTTCAGCGTGCCCATCTGGCCGGAGATGTGCGGGAAGGTGACGGAAAACGTGCCGCCAAAACCGCAGCATTGCTCGGACTGTCCGAAGGGAATGACCTCGGCGTTTTCGATGGAGGCGAGCAGTGTTCTAACAGCTTCGCCGGTCTTGGTGCCGCGGCTGTGGCAGGAGCGGTGAAAGGCGATGCGCGTGGGTTCTTTGAACTTTCCGGGCCAGGTTTTGATTTCGAGACCGTTGTAGATGAAGTCGATGAGTTCCCACGTTCTGTTAGCCAGCGAAGTGACGGCGGCGTCAGGTTTTTCCTCAAACTGGAGCAGGTTGCCATGGCGGTTCATCGCCGCACAGGAACCGGACGGCACGATGACGGGTAGCTCGCCGGCGAAGACTTCCGCAGTGTGCTTCGCTACCTTGCGGGACGCGCTCCACTCACCGGAGTTGAAGGCCGGTTGGCCGCAGCAGGTTTGGTTTTCCGGGAAGTCCACGGAGATGCCGAGGTGCTCCAAGATCTCGACCGTGGCGCGAGCCACATCGTCGTAAAAGGCATCGCAAAGGCAGGTGCCCATGAGGAGCACACGTTTGGAGAGAGGGCGGGCGGTGGGAATGGCCATGGGATTTCTGCTGCGGAAGCGTATGTGATCCAAATGCCACGGCAACCCGGAATCCGGGTGATTAGGAAAAATCCAGACACCCCAGCCCGCGGAGATGGAATCCAAAATGAAAAGAGACGAGGCATTTGGTCAATGGAAGGTCATGCCAAAAATTTCCTGCATTCCTGCCTTCCTCATGAAAAATAAGGAAAGCAGGAAGGCAGGAAAATTGAAGAAGCCCTTTTCACTTGGATGGGGAAGGGACTGGATGAAGGAATTCTGGTTCCGGCCGTCCTCACGCGGCTTGATCATCCGGGATTTATTTTGTCCGGTTTCAGGCGCAGGCGGACATTATCATCCAGACATGCGGAAAACCGAAGCAACCGATTCTGAATTGCTCGCCGAGTGGATCAAGCACCAGCGCGAGGCGGCGTTTCACGAAATCGTCGCGCGTTACGCCGGTCTCGTCCACGCCACGGCAGGCCGCACCTGCGGTGATGACTCGCTGGCGTCCGAGGCCACGCAGCTCACCTTCATTCTCCTGGCGCGCAAGGCCGGATCGCTCACCCGTTGTGCCTCGCTCGCCGGTTGGCTCCACCGCGCTGCGATATGGCAAACGAAAAACCTCATCCGCCAGACACACCGCGAGAACCGCAAACGCCAACAACTCGCCATGGAAACCCCAAGTCATCCGCATCACGACTCATGGTGTGAAATCCAGCCGGTGCTCGACGACGCGCTCGCCGCCCTATCCGACAATGACCGCGAGGCGTTGCTGCTGCGTTTCTACCGCTCTCTCACCATTCGCGAGGTCGCCGCCACCCTCGGCATCGCCACCGACGCCGCGCAGAAACGCATCGACCGCGCCACCGAGCGGCTGCGCGGCAAACTTCTCAAACGCGGCTGCCAGAGCGGCGGCACGCTCGCGGCCACCCTGCTCGCCGGATTTTCCGCAGACGCGCAGGCAGTGCTTCCCATTTCAATCCTCGCCTCCAAAGCCATCGCTGCGGGGTCTGTCAGTTACTTTGGCCTATCAGCCATCATCACCTCCATTGTCGCTCTCATGAAATCGTCCTCATTGATCCCGCCCGTCGTCGCCTTGGTTCTGGCCGGAGTCTGGACCGGGACGAAGTATCATTCCCTCTCCGTCACCGAAGCGAAGAACGTGCTCTTGCGTGATGAAATCGCCGAAGCCCGCTCGGTCAAAACTTCAACCCCGGTTAAACTGACAAAAGACGACGGGCCCATCGATTGGCAGAAACTCGCCGCCGAAAAAGGATACGGACCGGAGTTTCAGCGATTCAAAAAGCGCCTGACACCCATGTCGCGGGAGGATCTGATCGCCAATCTCGATCAGATCGCCGCCCTTGAGCTTTCCAATACCCGTCGGAGCCAACTTGATTCCGCTGTCATCACGCCGCTGATGCAGATCGATCCCGAGTGGGTGCTGAATCATTTCACGGACAGGCTTCGGGATGGGCTGCCACTTCCCACGGCCTTCGGGCTATGGGCGAAGAAGGATCCGGTCAAAGCCATCGCGTGGTTGGACGCGCGGATCGCTGCCGGAAATCTCGACAGCAAGCGACTCAACGATACCGGTGACCAACAGCACCGGAACCCTTTCGAATCCGGGTTGATCGACGTCCTGCTTGCATCTGATCCTGCCACCGCTGCCCGCCGCCTCAGTGCGCTTCCCGAAAAACAACGTGATGCGTTGTTATCATCAATGACTACCAACCCGATGTCTAACCGTGTGCACAACGAACCTCTGACAGAAGGAAACCACCTGGCTTTTGCCAACCTCGTCCGCAGCCAGTTGCCAGCGGATCGGCACGCTCCGATTCTTGCCGAGTGTTTGCCCTACACTTGGGATGTGGAGGAATTCCCGAGATTCAATGCCTACATGGATGTCATTGAGGCAACACCCGAGGAGAGGATTTCCTGTGCGGAAGCTTTTGCGGAAAACCGCATTCGCGATGTGGGCGGCAGGCCGGATGTGACATTGGACGATCTTGAAGCCCTGCGGGGGGAATTCGCAAAAATCTCCCCCCAAAACGTGGACACAATGACCGCAAGATCGCTTGCAGCGGCCGTGAAAGGGACCACCGGGTTCCCCAGTGTTTCGGGACTCGCGGTAGAATTGCAGGAGAGATCCGGCAGCGATGCCGTGCTGGCCACCTTCCTGGAGATCGTGGCGGTTTCCAATCGGGACAAAGAATTGGGCCGGAAACTTGCCGCCAAAGTCTCCGATGAGACCCGCCGCGCGGAAATCCTCAAGCGTTTCGAATGATCCACCACGCCGACTTATGAAAATCACCATCGCCATTTCAGTGCTCATCCTCGCCGCCGCCGCAGGACTTGGCTGGCAGATCGAGGGACGGATCGCGGCAGCCCGTGCGGACCAAAAGCAGCTCTCCGCCGAGGCCGCGCGGTTCGGGATCTCCGTGGGCGATACTCATTCGACCCGAAGTGCCAAAAGAGTTCGAATCGACCGCGAGGCCGAGGCGAGACTACTTGCGATCGAATACATTCAATTGGCAAAAGCATCCGAAACGAATCGCAAGCCCGACGAAGCATCGCAAACTCGCTATCGAGATTGCTTTGCACGCATTTCCGCTCTGGATGCATCCAGTTTGAAGATTCTAGTCGCCGAACTGCTCGCCAGCCCAGAACTCGACGGGAAAAAGCGGGCGGAACAAGTGGTTCACCTGCTGAGAATGGTTCTCGCAAATAAGGATCCACGTGCCGCGCTGGCGTTTGTCATGGAGCATTCCGCTGCGCTCAAAAAGGCTAATCATATCGAGTATGTCATTTCAGATTCACTGGGGAATTGGGCAAAGGACGATCCCCTTGCCGCAGTGGCGTGGATGAAGAAAAACGCCGCGGAATTTCCGGCCGCCATGAAAGTGCAAGCCAGAGGCAACGTTTTCCACTCTACCGCCGAGAAGGATCCAAGATTGGCTTTCACGCTCATCGCCGAACTGGGGCTGAACGAATCGGATTCGCGCAGCCAGATGTGCACCATCGTTATTGCGGCAACGACCGATGAGGAAAGAAACGCCACCCTCGCCGCCCTCCGCGAATATCAAGAGGCCCACAAAGATGACAAAACCACCAGACAGGCGGCGGAGGACACGGTCGGCTATTTTGCCTGGGGATTTAGGGAGGATGGCTTCGATGCGGGCAGCAAATGGCTCGCCAGCGCCAATCTGACACCGAAGGAACTGGATCGTTTCTGTGGCGAACTGACCTTGAACTACAACGGCAACGAACACGCCCAATGGATCGAGTGGATCGGTGAACATACTCCTCCGGGCAAAGGCGACCAGCAGATCATTAATCTGATCGGCGGGTGGACGGAACAAGACTACGAAGACGCCGGAAAATGGCTGCGTGCAGCCGCCGAAGGACCTGCCAAAAATGCCGCGATCCGTGGCTACGCACTGACCATTTACAAACACGATCGTGAAACCACCATGCGATGGATCATGACCCTGCCACCTGACGAAAGACGCGAGAAAACCCTTCAATTCATCCTCGTGAGCAAGTTGCGGGACGATCCGGAAGCCGCAGCCGCGTTCGCGAAGGAGCACGGCCTCAAGTGACGGAAATGCTCACATCAAAGCATTCATCGCCCGCGTCGCTTGTTCCTCGATGACTTGGATCAGATAGGTCCAATAGGTTTCCTTTTCCACCGTATCACGAACCACGGCGGCTGGCAGAAAGCGGCGGATTTCCTTCACGAAATCTTCCCGCATCTCCGGCTCGGTTTTGAGGTCTTGCAAGCGGCTCCGCAGCAGTTCGACAAACTCGGTGCCCTCGCGCTGATGATCGCGCACTTTCAGCGGGATCAACTTCGCGGGCAGCACGACGCCTTGCTGGACGAGCCAGACGATGTCCCATAGGTCGCGGTTCTTGATGCGGTTCTCGCGGAAGGCCAGCGCGATGATCTTGTCGGCCAGGATTTCCTCGCGGCTCTGGGCTTGGAGAATGAGGCCGGAGGTGCCGAGATCCACGCCGTAGAGATTGCGCAACATCATCGGGCGCGGGTCGTGGCTGGGGATGGCGCAGATGTCGAGGTGGATGCGTTGCGCGGGAAGATGCTTGTGGCCGGGACGGGTCTCGATGGTGAGTTTCCAGGTGGAGACTTTGCCATCTGTTTTTACGGGGTCGCTCACGCTGACAGGTAGGTCGTAGCGGGTTTGGAGCCGGGTGGTGAGCACGGCGGCGAGTTCGGTTAGATCGTCGCGTTTGAAATCACTTCCGCCGGTGAAATCGAGATCCTCGCTCAAGCGCGCCGAGCCATAACAAGCGCGCAGACAGGTTCCGCCGATGAAGGTGAGACCTGCCAACAATCCCTCATCCGCCAACTCGCGCAGGATGTCGTGATGCAGCAGCTCCTTTTCCACCACAGGGCGCAGGGTTGTTAGATCGACGCGGGATTTCAGCGCCTCGTCCACGAGTTGGTCAAACAAGCTCACGAGCGACCTCCTTGTTCACGAGTTCCATGCTCCGGCGCGTCGCCTTCAGATCGCGCAGCGCCTGCCGCACCGAGGCCCGCCAAAGGTGACGTTCCGCGTCATAAGTCAGTTCGCTGCGGATGTCTTCCGGACGCTGCGTTGTGTGAACGAACTCGATGTGGCCATAGTCGCCGCAGTCCACCACATGACTGCGCCCGGAGGTCATGAGGCTGATCCAGTTCATCGGCATCTGAGAGATGACTCCCGCATCGCTCAACGCCGTCTCCAGGCTGATGTAATTGAACTCGCCCGCCCGCAACCGCGCCGCCGCGTGAAACAACAAGTTTCCAGAAACGTAGCCCGGCACCGGATAAAGATAGATTCCCCGGCAAACCCGCTTCAGCAGGCCCGCCTTGGTCGCCCGTGACAACAACACCGCCAATTGCCCGCAGCCCGGCACCGCCGCCGCCAGATCCGAGGACGCGAACACGCAATGCTCCGGTCCCGCCAACGAGCGGAGTGTTTCGGATAGCTGCTTGAGCGGCTGCATGAAAGGACTCTACAAAACATTGCAGAAAGTGCAATGTTTTGTTAGCCGTTCAATTCACCGCAAAAGCCGGGAATCCGGCCGAAACGGTTGCGCCGCGCCGATGAGAATCTTCGTGAAATCCGGGTGGGCCGGGTTGAGAAGATAGTTTAACTCGCCTGGAGTCACCACCGAGGGAACGGCCAGCACGGCACTACGCGACGAACGCAGCCAGGCGTCACCGTGAGCTCGTGAGATCTGGCTGGATTCGTCGGCATTCCAACCGGCGGGAAGGGTTTCGGGTTCCAGGGTTTCCAAGATCTCGAGTGGGATTTCCAACGACACCCATGAGAACAGTTTTCCGAAAACTTCCGGGTCCTCCAGATGCACCAGCACTTCCAGTGTCGCCAACGAGAGCGATGAAGAAGTATAAACCACGGCTTTTCCCGGCGAATTCCAGCGACCGCCGTTTAGCCGCGCTCCCTCGCCGGTGAAGGCGCTGGCCGCGTGGCGGGTCTTGCACAGGCGGTAGGCCCGGATCATGAGAACACACCGTGTTCGATGCGGCCTAACAGCGATTCCACCTCGCGTGCTCCGATCTCCGTATCACAGCAGCGCAGGGGGGTGAGGCCGCCGAGCGCACGTTTCGGCTGGGTCATCCAGCGGCGGGCCGCAGCCGGATCTTCCAGCACGGACAAGGCCTTGGCCCATGCCGAGCCGATCCTCAACAGCCGTTCGGATTCGATCGGCTTGAAACGCTCCGTGCGGCGGGCCAGCGTGCGCGGCGGAATGCCCACAATGGCCGCAAGCTCATCATTGGAAACGCCGAGGTCCGTGCGCAGTTGATCAAACGCGCTCCGTGGAACCCCTTCCTGCAAGGCTTCCCGCACTTGTTTGAAAGCGCTTCCCGCACTGGTGGAGGCTTTGAAACCGAGTTGTTTCAAGGCATCCAGCCAATGGTCCACGGATTCCACCAAGGCAGGCGGGCCGCTGACGCGATAAACCGCCACCGGGGATTCCACGCGGCTGCTCATGCTTGGATCGCCATCGCCGTCCTTTAAAGTGCTTGCCATACGGCGAAGCTATTCAGCCAAATGGCAAAAGCAAGTATTTTTTAGCCTTCGTTGAGAATACTCATGTGGTTCCGCGCTTATTGTCGGGCTTGCCGGGCGGATCGGTGCTGGCTAATTCAGTTTCATGAAAACAAACATGACATGGAGGTCGGTGGGCTTGGTTGCCGGATTGGCGATGATTTCCACAGTCCCTGTCGGGCTGGGATGTTGCGCGGTGGCGGGGAGCGGCAGCCATGTGGTGAATGCGGACCAGACGGTCATCATGCTTTGGGATGAGGCGCGGCAAACGCAGCATTTCATCCGCAAGGCGGACTTCAAAACGGATGCGAAGGACGTGGGCTTCCTCGTGCCTTCGCCATCGCGTCCGCAACTGGATGAATCGGGAAATACGGCGTTTGTGAAACTTGCCGAAATCACGGCTCCACCGATCGCTCAAGGTGGCGGAATTCCGCTCGGATGCTCGGTGGCAAATCCTGCACCAGCAAATGCGAAGCGTGTCCAAGTGATCGAGGAAAAGCGGGTGGCGGGTTTTGATGCCACGGTGCTGACGGCGCAGTCGGGCGATGATCTGGTGGCATGGCTCAAGGAGCATAGTTATGCATATTCGCCTGAGGTCGCGGAGTGGGCGAAGCCTTATCTCGGTGGTGATTGGCACTTCACCGCGCTCAAGATCGCCAAGCATGCGACAGCCACCGCGCAGGCCGATCTGAAGGCGGCGGCGCTGCGTATCAGCTTCCGCACCACGCGTCCCTTGTTTCCCTATCGCGAGCCGGAGTCCGTCGCATCGCGCGGCGCACTCAAAGCGCCGGATCGCCTGCTGCGCATGTATTTCATCGCCGATGCGAAGTTTCGCGGAGAGATCGAAGGCGGCAGGAAATGGAGTGGCGAAACAGTCTGGTCCGGCGACATCACGGCGCATCGTGTGGCCTTGTTGCGTGAACTCGGTCTTCCCGCAGACGTCGGACCTGCGAAGTGGTGGCTCACCGAATTCGAGGATCGCTGGCCCTATGCCAAAGCGGCGGGCGACGTGTATTTTTCACTCGCTGCCGATCAGAAGGAAAAGACGCGCACAGCAGCTGTTTCAGAGAAACCGGGTGATGCGGTGTTTCTCGCGATGATGGCCGGCTGCGTCGTGCTGCCTCTCAAGCGAGCTTGGCGAGTATCTTCGCGACGGCGTCTTCCGCAGTGAGCCCATGCAGTTCGCGCAGTGTGTCGGGTTTGCCGTGCTCGATGAATTCGTCCGGCCAGCCGATGCGTTCTACTGGGGTATGGATGCCTGCGGTGTGAAGGTGGTCGATGACGGCGGCTCCGAAGCCGTGCATGAGGACGTGGTCCTCGAAGGTGCAGAGGACGCGGCATTGTTTCGCGTATTGCTCGATGACGGCGGTGTCCAGCGGCTTGATGAAACGCGGATTGATGAGTGCGACGGAGAGGCCTTTGTCTTCGAGCATGGCTTTCGTGCGCTCGGCCATCTCGAACATGGTGCCGAGTCCGAACAGCGCGACGTCAGTGCCATCGGCGATGATTTCTGCTTTGCCGATTTCGAGGAGCTGCGGGCGTTTTTTTACGGGTGTGCCTTTGATTGCGCCGCGTGGGTAGCGGATGGCGGATGGGCCTGCGTCGTATGCGGCCATCGTATGGAGCATGTCTGCGAATTCGTCCTCGTCCTTCGGCTGCATGTGGATGATGTCGGGGATGTGGCGGAGGTAGCCGATGTCGAAGAGGCCGTGGTGCGTGGGGCCATCATCGCCGGAGAGGCCGCCGCGGTCCATGCAGAGTCTAACTGGAAGTCCCTGCAGCGCCATGTCATGGATGATCATGTCGTAGGCGCGCTGCATGAAGGTGGAGTAAACTGCGAGGAAGGGGCGGAAGCCTTCGGTGGCCATGCCGCAGGCGAAGAGTGCGGCGTGTTCCTCGGCGATGCCGACATCGAAGTAACGATCGGGCAGTTCGTTTTTGAAAATCTCCAGCTTGGTGCCGCCGGGCATGGCGGCGGTGATGGCGACGATTTTAGGATCTTTCTTGGCGAGATCGGTGACGGTGCGTCCGAAGATGTCGGAGCAAGTGGGTGTGGCGCTGGTTTCCGTGGAGCCATCGTCGATCTGATAGGTGCCGAGGCCGTGGAACTTGCCGGGGTTGTCGATGGCGGGTTGGTAGCCGCGGCCTTTCTCGGTGATGATGTGGAGG
>JANMLQ010000044.1:0-22445 GCA_031372635.1 Akkermansiaceae bacterium
GCCGCTCCAACTTTCCGGCATCTACCCGCACCTCGCGATGTTCAACGACGAGGGCGAATGCGGAACCGGTGCCGTCGTCCCATGGGCGGACCGCCTGTGGGTCGTCACCTACGCACCGCACTGGCCCACAGGCTCCAGCGACAAACTCTACGAAATCACGCCCGCTCGCTCACCGATCCCGCATGGAAAATCCTCTGCGCCACCATGGAGGAAGGCATCTACGAAGTGGACGTGAAATCACTCGAAGCCACCGAACTCTGGGGCGACGAGCAGTCGAAAAATAGCCCGCGCAAAGCCGATCTCCCCGGCTATCACGGCAAGGGTTTCTACTCCGGACAAGGCGTCTATGTGTACTCAAACAACGGCGAGCACGGCAAAGATGCGCAGCGTGATTCCACCGTCCCCTCCGGCGTGCTCGCCGAGTGGGACGGCAAGGCGGAAGCATGGACCATCGTGCGCCGCAACCAGTTCACCGAAGTCACCGGCCCCGGCGGCATCCATGGAAATGAAAACCCCGCCACCGATCCGATCTGGGCGCTCGGCTGGGATCACAGGTCGCTTCTGTTAGGCGTGCGCGACGCTAAGTCCGGCTGAAGTTTCTTCCGCCTCCCCAAAGGCTCGCACTCCTACGACGGAGCACACGGCTGGAACACCGAATGGCCGCGCATCCGCGACATCGGCGAGGACGATCTCCTCATGACCATGCACGGCACCTTCTGGAAATTCCCGAAAACCTTCACCGCCAATTCCAGCAGAGGCATCCTCCCACAATCGAACTACCTCAAAGTCATCGGCGACTTCTGCCGCTGGAATGACAAGATCGTCTTCGGCTGCGACGACACCGCTAAAAACGAATTCCTCAACAAACGCAAAGCCAAGGGCGAAATCGCTGCTCCCCAATCGCAATCGAATCTCTGGTTCGTCGAACCCAAACAACTAGAGCACCTCGGCCCCATCATCGGTCGCGGTGCAGTCCGGATGCGCGAGGATCTCAAAGCGGATGAAGTTTCCGATCCCTACCTTTTCTCTGTAGGTGGAAACTGCGGCCTCCATCTCTCACACGCAGGCAAGGAACCATGGAACGTGCTCATCGAAACTGGAAGCCCCCGCGAAGGGTGGACGAAACACAGCGAGCAATCCATTTCCAGCTACAGCTTCGTTTCCTTCGATTCCAACACACCCGGCGCGTGGATTCGCCTGCGCTCGATCAACTCAACCCCACAAGCCTGCGCAGCTTTCACCTACCGCAATTCCTATTTCGCACCTGACAAGGATGTCATCTTCGCCGGCCTCGCCAGACCCGGTGATACCGCAGGCGGCGGCATCGTCCGAGCACGCGATAAGAATAAGAAAACACTCTCCTTCGCATCCCTCTCCGCTGATGGCAAACCCGGCGGCTGCTACGAACTCGACGCCTCCCTCATACTCAAGCGCGTCGATGATCCGGAAACCGAAGACTACACCCGCAGTCACGCCACCATCCCCACCGGCTCTCTAACAAGTGATGCGGCTTCCTCCATTTTTACCGACGACGCTGGCAAACGCTGGCGTCTTCCCAAAGGCGATCCCTTTTTCGATTCACCACGTTTCGGCGGCGCACGCATCGCCCGCGAAGTCGCCACCCACAGCCGCCTCGTCCACGACTTCTGCTCCTATCGTGGCCTGCTCATCATGAGCGGCGTCGTGCAAGACGCTACCATCTCTAACAAACACATCCTCCGCTCCGATGACGGCAAAGCCGCGCTCTGGGCCGGAGCCATCGACGACATTTGGAAACTCGGCAAACCACGCGGCCAAGGCGGTCCATGGCATCAAACCAAAGTCAAAGCCAAGCAACTCTCCGATCCCTACCTCCTCACCGGTTACGATAAGAAGTCACTCCAACTCCGCTTCGACGATCCGCAAAACGAAAGCCTCAACATCACCGCGCAGATCGACATCCACGGCGACGGCACATGGTTCGATTACCAAACCTTCCCCCTCAAAACCGGCGAAACCACCACACACGAATTTCCCGAAGCCTTCTCCGCCTACTGGATCCGCTTCACCAGCGATGAAGACACCACCACCACCACGCTGATCTACGAGTGAGCTTGGACTACATCGCCATCAACCACTCGCGGAAGGACGCTTGGTCGGTGCTCATTTGAATCGCGACTTTTTCACGGTTGGCGAGGATGGCGAGGCGTTCGGGGATTTCCACGGAGTCGATTCCGAGTTCGGCGTCCATCACGTCCGGAAACTTCGCCGGATGGGCGGTTTCCAGTGTGATTGTGGAGCAGCATGGATGTTGGGAACGCCACTTGCGGGCGGCCAGCCAGCCGACTGCGCCGTGGGGATCGATCTCGTATCCATGAACCGACTTTACCTCGCGGATGGCGGCGCGGGTTTGCTCGTCATCGAAGCACATGCCGCTGATTTTTGATTTCATCGCCTCCCACGAGCCGCCGAAGAGCGCCTGCATGCGGACGAAGTTCGAGGGCGCTCCGACATCCATCGCGTTGGAAATCGTGGCCACGCTCGGACGCGGCGCGTAGTTGCCGCTGCGGAGGAACTCGGGTACCACGTCATTGCGGTTTGTGGCAGCGATGAATTGTTCCACCGGCAGTCCGAGCTGCATCGCGAGCAGGCCTGCAGTTAGATTTCCGAAGTTTCCGGACGGGACTACGAAGACTGGCTTCACGCCCTCGGGAAGTTGGCGGGCGGCATGGATGTAGTAGAAAATCTGCGGCACGAGACGCGCGAGGTTAATCGAGTTCGCGGATGTTAGATTGAGGTTTTCCGCGAGTTCGCGGTCGAGGAAAGCCGATTTGACGAGTGCCTGGCAGTCGTCGAACGAGCCGTTGATTTCCAGCGCCGTGATGTTTCCACCGAGCGCGGTGAGTTGTTTTTCCTGAAGCCCGGAGACCTTGCCTTTCGGATAGAGGATGACCACGCGAGTGCCTAGCACGTTGTAAAAAGCGGAGGCCACTGCGCCGCCGGTATCGCCGGAAGTGGCGACGAGCACGGTAAGCATGCGATCGTCGTCGCGCGTGAGCCATGCCATGAGCCGAGCCATGAAACGTGCGCCGAAATCCTTGAAGGCGAGTGTGGGGCCGTGAAACAATTCTAACACATGATCGCCCGGCGCGAGCGTGACCAGCGGCGCATCAAATGTCAGCGTTCCTTCGACGATGTCCACCAGCGCCTGCGGTGGCACGTCCTCGCCGAAGAAGGCATCCGCCACTGCGATGCCAGTCTCGGTGAAACTCAAGTGTCGCCAGATTTTCCATAAGTCATCGCCCAGCACCGGCAGTCGATCCGGCATGTAGAGTCCGTTGTCCGGCGGCAGCGAGCGCAAGATGGCTTCCTTGAGGCCGACGCGGAACGAGGGGTTGTTAGTGGAGTGGTAGAGCATGGGAGGCGCGTGCAGAGCGTAGAGCTTGCGTTACCTACGATGCAAGAGTCCAGCGTGGCAGGATCAGCCGACAGATGCCGGAGCCGCTTCAGTGCCGTTTGTAACGCGCCTCGTATTGCTCATGCAAACGGTGATGCATTGCCTTGAGTTCTTCGGAACCAAGCGCTTCAAGAGTTTCAGCGGCACTCACCGGTAGATCGAGAAATTCTTGGAATGCTTGGATTTTGCCGATCCAGAGACCTTTTTGCTGACCTTCAACACGGCCTTCGACACGGCCTTCGACACGGCCTTCGACACGGCCTTCGACACGGCCTTCGACACGGCCTTCGGCTTTCAGTTTTTCGGCTACGGACATGGTGGCTTTCTCAAGTTCGGGATTCGTGGAGAGGTTATGGTAAATTTTTTGTGCGTCAAGGTCGCTGTCGGCATGGAGCGCATAGAGCAGCATGAGGCCAAGCAGGTTGTCGGGCAGATCCTTTGCGGAGAACCGGGTGAGCCATTGGAAAAAACGTAGCAATTCTTTTTGGCGGGCGAGCTTCATCAATTGCAGCACCACACGCAGGCGAGTATCGTCTTCACTGGTGGCGGGATCGAAGAGGGTGAGGTCGAGCAGCGCGTGATGGAACTTCGGCAGGAACACAAGCAGGTCTGCCGCAAGATCGTCGGGCAGTGCGAACAGATCCTCGAAGTTGGTGGAGAGATTCCATGTTTCCGGTCCTTGATGAAACACGAAGGGCAGCACGGGTGGCAGCGGCAGGCCATGCGCTTTGTGATGCTGGAGATAGATTTCAGTGACGTAGCCGAGCAGGCGCAGCGGCATCGCCGGGTCCGGGCTGCTTTGATGTTCGAAGAGCAAGTAAAGCAGGGTTTCCCTGCCGCCGCATTGGACGGAAAACAACAGGTCCGAATGCACCTGTTGCAGGCTGGTTTTGACAAACGATCCGGGCAGAACCGCGAGCGAGGGCCAGTCGATTCTTGCCGTGATCCCAGGCGGTAGGTGGCTTTTGAAAAACGCGGTGGCATGCTCCGGCTGGGAGAAGACCGCTTTGAAAAAGCCATCGTGGGTATGCGTGGCGGGTGCCAGCGGATTTCCGGTTTCTTCCATTGGCATCAAAGAAGTTTGATGAGGTCTTCGCGTGTCAGTTCGATGTCGCGTAGAATCTTGAGTAAGATTCCCGGACCGAGCGTTTCTTTTCCATGCACGGGAATAGTGGTCTTGCGGCCATCCGCATGCTCGATGCGATGATGGCTGCCTTTGATTCGTGACACGGAGAATCCGATCTTGGCCAAAGCCTTTATCAGCGTGCTACCCGTGATGCTTGGAAATTGGCTCATGCGGGGAAAGTTGGTTGAATCCATGAATCCGCGCCATTTCAATCCACGGAAAACGATCAACTTGTGTCTTAAATCTCAACGGCGACTTGCTGAACGCCGACAAATTCAGGCGTGATGAGTTCCTCATCCTCATCTTCAATACACAGGGCGATCGCCTCGCGGATGCGTTCATCCAATTCGTCAAATGAACGCGCCTGAGTATGGCATCCCGGAAGCGACGGCACGCTGGCGACCAACCAGCCTTCGGCATCCCGTTCGATGATAACACTGAAATTCCTTTTCATGATGAAGTTTGGATACTCGGAAAACGTCCGCAATGCACGCTTCCGTTTCGGATTGAGTGCTTAGGATTTTCCGCCTTCCACCACATGCACGCCGTGCGGGTTGATGCGGGAAACGTAGGCTTGGTTAGTGATGGGGATGGCGGAGAAGACTTTGCTTACTGCGTCTGCGACTTTGCGCGCGGTTTCTTCGCCTTCGCAGAGTGCGAAGACGGAGGGGCCTGCGCCGGAGATGGAGAAGCCGAGTGCTCCGGCGGCGAGGGCGGCGCGTTTGGCTTTGTAAAAATCCGGGATGAGTTTCTGGCGGCGCGGCTCGGCGATCACGTCGTGGATGGAGCGTGAAATGAGGCCGTAGTCTTCTTGGATGATGCCGCAGAGCAGGCCGCCGAGGTTGCCGATCTGCTGGGTGGCATTTTCTAACGGGATTTCCTTCGGTAGGATTTCGCGGGCGACTTTGGTGAGGATTTCGATGTCGGGATGCACGACTGCGGCCCAGAGATTTTTCGGAGCGGGGAGTTGGGCGACGTCGAGTTCTTCGTTGGAGCGGATGAATACGATGCCGCCTAACAAACAGGGGCCGACGTTGTCTGCGTGCCATGCGCCGTCGGCGGATGCCTCACCGGCCATGGCGAAGGGAAGCAGTTGTTTTTTACTGAGTGGCTCGCCGATGAGGAGGTTTACGGCGTAGGCACCAGCCACGGCGGAGGCGGCGGAGGAGCCGAGGCCGGAGCCGAAGGGCATCTTTTTGTGAATCTCCATCTCGATGCCGCGGTCGGTCATGCCGAGGTGCTTGAGTAGATCGAGGGCGGCGACGCCTGCGGTGTTTTGCGCGGGATTTTTCGGAAGCTTGCCGTTGTCGCCGGTGATGCTGGTGATGTGCAGGCCAGGTTTGTTGGAATGGCGGACGACGATTTCATCGCCGGGTGCGTCGATTGCGAAGCCGAGCACGTCATAGCCGCAGGCGACGTTGGCGACGGTGGCCGGGGCGAAAACACGGATTTCTGAGGAGTCGGACATGGGAAAGGGTGAGCGGAATGGTGACTTAGCGGACGATGTCGTGAACGAGGATTTTCCGGCTCAGCGGCCGCAGCACTTCGTTGACCTTTTGCACATGCAGCGGGTTCGTTTCGTAGGCTTGCAGGGCTGCGGCGGAATCGAAACGCATCACGAAGCCGACATCGAACGAGTCATCCACGACCGGGCGATCCGAGGCGAGCGCAGTGCCGTGATCGAGGAAACGCAGGCCGGGGATGCTGCGGAGATCGTCAGCGGCATCGCGAAGTTTCCGGCGGTCCTGTGCATCGCCGGGGCGCTTGAGCCAGACGAGGACGATGTGATCCACGCTGCCCTTCGGAGCGGGCGGAGCGATGGACGCGCAGGAAACGAATGCGAGTGATAGGACGATGGCGGCGATGATTTTCATGACGTGCTGTTAGAAAAACAACCAGCGGCGTTTTTTGCGTTTGTAGGAGCCATCGCCCACGGAGATGACTTGGACGCGGGTGGTGACGAGGCCCTGATCGTAGAAGCCGAGTTTTTTCGCGGCGCGCGGCGAGACATCGAGGATGCGGTTGGGGATGAAGGGGCCGCGGTCGTTGATGCGGATTTTTACGGATCGTCCGTTTTTCACGTTGGTGACCTTGACCATGCAGGGCAGGGGAAGCGTCTTGTGGGAGCCGATCAAGTGCCATGGCATGACTTTTTCACCAAGCGATGTGGTGCCGCGCTTGAGTCCGAAGAACTTTGATTCGTTATACCACGAGCAGGTGCCGGTTTCATCATAGTCCAGTGCTTCGCTTACGCTCATTGGTTGGTAGCTCTGGCCGCGCACGGTGTAGGAGCGCGTCATGTATCCGTCATAGCCGCCGGGGTAGCCGCAAGAGCCGAGCAACGCACATCCGGCAAGTGTGACGACTTTCTTGAGGATGCCGGAGAAGTTCATGATGGGCATGGCGCATGCAAAGCGCCGCGTCGGGATCACTTGCGCTGGCGGATGACTTGGAGGGTGGACGCCACCTTTTCCTTCATCTCCTTGCCGGGCTTGAACTTGACTGCGGCGCGCGCGGGGATGGGCACGTCCTTGCCGGGGTTCTTCGGATTGCGACCGATCTTGGCTTTCATTTCACGCACTTGGAACGCTCCGAAATTGCGCATCACGACGGTATCGCCCTGTGCGAGTGACTCGGTAATTTCGTCGATGAGAGTCTGGACCACTTCGAGCACGTCTTGTTGTGTGATGGTGATGCCCTTGGCTCCAAGGGTATCGGTGATCTTGATGGCGAGTTCGCGTTTGGTGATGGTGGCCATGTGAAGAGGGAACGTGGGAAATTCAGAATGCGGGGGGATTCAATAACGACAGGCGACGGTTTGTCGCGCCAAAAATCGACTAATTTGCAATGCTTTACGTGGCATCCTGCGGTGGGTTTCCAAGCACGATGGAGGAGGTGCGGAAATGAAGTTTCGCCACCTTGCCGAGGGCGTCGCCACCATGACGTGCGATGAAATCTTTGCCTGCTTGAACGACTGCGTCGGAAGCGCCGAGAGGTAGTTTGATGCCGCAGCCGCCGGAGGTTTTGTCCATCCAGTCGATGAAACGCTCACGTGCGAGGATGGAAGCGGCGGCCACTGCGGTATCGGACTCGCCCTTGGTGCGTTGTTCGAGAGTGATGGTGACTTTCTTTTCGCGCAGCGCGTGTTGGAGCACTTCCGGGCGTGCGAATTGATCGCTGAGTGCGCGTGGGCAATCGGGCCGGGCGGCGGCGAGGTTTTCGATCACCTTGGCGTGTCCCCAGGCGAGCAGGCGGTTGAGATTTCCGAACGACGCGTGCATGCGGTTGTAGCTTTCCGGGCCGATTGAAACGACATCCGTGACGCAACGCGGAGTCGCCCGGATGATGGCAGCGAGATTGCGGATGCGCGCGGCGCTGGTGACGCGCTTGGAGTCCATGATTCCGCTGTCGATCAAGTGTCGTGCGATCGTGGCATCAGTGAAGACACCGGCGATCACCAATGGTCCGAAAAAATCGCCCTTACCGCTTTCATCGATGCCGAAGTGTGGTGCAAACTTGTCCGGCTCCAGCACTTCTTCATAATCGAGCCTGGCTTCACCGGTTACTTCGGGTTCCAAGGTGAAACGGATGAAGTCTTCGGTGTCCTTGCCTTGGATGAGCACCTTCGGGCCTTTCTGATAGACCGTGACGTTCAGCTTGCCCTTACGTGCCGAGTAAAGCGCGTGGGGTTTTTCCTCGAAGTCAAAACCCCGGCGCTCTAACACATCGCGGAGTGTTTCCACCTGAGCGGAGGTGAGGGGAGCGGTGTGGCTGTTCACTGCCGGAAACCATCCGGATTTCCGCAGGCGGGATCAAGCGGCGAGTGAGATGCAGGGTTACTGTGAATGATGGAACGTTTAACCGCGAAGCCGCGAAGGCCGCAAAGGGAGCGCAAAGCGGATTCTTCAAAATGATTCTGTCATCCGTCTTCGCTGAAAGTTATTGCTGCGGACAGCGGCGCATCACTTCTCCGGGATGGAGTCGTAGATTTGTGCGAGTGAGAGCACGTTGTAGGCGGTGACGAGGACGGGATTGGATTCCATCCAGCGGCCGTTGTCATTGAGCCAGGAGCCGTTCTCGCGTTGCTTGGAGAGGATTTTTACGGCGAGATCATTGCGCCAGTCTGCTTCTTTGCCGTTTTCGAGTTTGAGCATGTTGACGTTGGCGGCGGTGAGTGCTTTGGACATCGTCTGATAGTAGTAGAAGAGTCCTTCGGATCCCATGCCGGGGTTTTCATCAAGTGTGTAGTTCTTGCCGAGCCATTCTTTGACGGCGACCACGCGCGGGTCATCGGCGCTGAGTTTTGCGTAGATGAGTGAGAGCAGTCCGGCGTAGGACATTGAGCCGTAGGAACGCAGCGCGGTGCGGCCTTCCGGAGTTTTTTCGGTACCAGCCTTGGAGTCTCCGGGGGTGTAGATGAATCCGCCTTTGTTGTTCTTATCGTTGGACGCCCATTCCTGATCGTTGGTTCCTTCTAGGTTCTGGCAGCGGGAGAGGAACTTTACTGCGGCGTCCCAATCGAGATCCGGCTGATCGCCGAAATTTCCGTCCTCGATGACTTTCTTTGAAAGCGCGAGTGCCTCGATGGCGAGATAGGTGTTAGAGAGGTCGGTGTGTTCTTTCTTCGAGCCGTAGCCGACGCCGCCATCGTTGGCGTTGTCGGTTTCCTTTTTCTGGCCGATGTCCCACTGATTGCCGATGAGGTGTTTGCGTGCCTTGACGACGGCGGGTTCGAAGTCTTTGCGACCGGAGGCCATCATCGCGGTGACGGAGGTGGCGGTGTTGTATACGGAGAGGCCGCGGTTGTAGATGCCGCCGTCTTCCTTTTGTTGGGAGAGTAGCCAGGAGAAACCTTTTTCGAGGTGCTCGGGAAACGCCTTGGATTTATCGAGGTTCGGATCACGCATGGCGGCGTTGAGTGCGAGCGCGGTGAAGGCGGGCAACTCATTGTCATCCCAGAAGCCGTCGGGTTTCTGCTGATCTTTGAGCCATGCGTTGCCGCGCGCGATGGACTGGCGGATTTCTTGACGGATGGATTCGTAGCGGCTCGGGTTCTGGGCGGACGCGAGTGTGGCGCTCAGTAGTAGAAGTGATACGAAGGTTTTCATGGTTTGGCAGGATTTTGATGGGGAGTGATGATGACGGTGACGGAAGTTGCAAGTGCGGGCACGCGCTTCGGATAGGGAGTCCAAACCTTGTCGTCCCGGTTATCAACTGTAAAGGCATTGAGAATGGCGGCGGAGTTGACGAAGATGGCGATGAGATCGCCGGTGCTGTCCGCGACGAATTTCCCCTCGAAGACTTCCGATCCGCCGTAAATCCATGTGCCGGCAGGCATGGCGGTGTTTTTATCGTTGTGACGAATCATGTCATTGACGCTGAGGCGGCGGATTTTTCCAGCTTCCTGCCATTCGACTTCGATGTTGACGCGCGCGGCTGCTTTGATGTCGGCAGGGACATCGGGGTAATTGTTAGAGGCACCGCCGGTGTCGTTGGGCAGCGGGGTGAGTTCCTTGGAGGGCGGGTATCGCAACAGGGTGAAGGCCAAGTTTAGATCGGTGGGGGTGATCGTTGAGGATAGCAGTGACTCGTGAACTTTTCCGGCCTCGGTGACGACGAGATATTCCAGCAGACCTTCGATCATGTTCACTTTGGCGGGAAAGCGGATTTCGCGCGTCTTTGTGTCGAAGGTGACTTGGCCGACTCGGCAGAGGTTGCCGTCGAGTTTCTCCACGGATGGCTTCTGCGGTTCTTCCTCCGCCGCAGTCAAGGTTCCCGTGGCTATGGAAACGGTCAGGATGAGGGGGCGAAGGATCAGGGTCAGTTGAGGTTTTGTATTCATACGGGGAGGGAACGCGGAAAAGATGGAGGGCATTAGGAAATTCGGCAAATTATTGGTTTTTTTCCTTTGGTTTCACGGGCGGCGGTTGGTTGAGCAAGTTACCGAGGACCTTCCAGTAAAGGCGGGTGATGTGGCTGTTGAGTGCGTCCAGAGCGGACTCACCCTCGGCAATGGGCAAGGGCGGTGTGCGCGAGCTTCCTTGCACGAGGTGTCCGCTGATGAGGTTGAAAGCCGTTTTTCGTAGATCTTCCGCGAGTGATTCCGGTGTCTCGGAAGTGAAGGACATCACTTCGGTGCTGCGGGTGGATTTTCCCCGGCCGGTGAGCCAGACTGCGACCGGTGTTGGCACGGGCACGGCGGTGGATGCGGCGGTTTTGGTAGCTTTGCCGTCCTTGGTGGTGGTGAGGTTGGTGTTCACCTTGAGGATGCCGGACGAGGCTCGTTCGATCTCGTTGGCTGTTTCATCGAGCAGAGGTTTCAGCAGCTTCACGTTCTTCCGTCCGGTGGTGGCGTGCAGGGTGATGTAGATAACTTTGGCCGTCTCCGTGTTCCATGGCGGCAGGGTGGGGCGCAGGCGTTTGATCGCGACGATGGCGGTTTTTGCTTGGGAATCATTGTGATCGCCGAGGTCGAGCACGCGTTCCCATGCGAGCAGCGCGCGTTGCGGTTGATCTTTTCTCTCCAGCACGCCCGCGAGTTCTATCAGGTGGCGGGCACCGCGGAGTGCGGGTTCCGCATATCCATGGAGAACCGGCGGGCTGGCGAGATCATCCAACTCGATTGTCGGTCTCGCCTCATCCACATGTGTGGGTCTGGCGGAGCTGGGTTTGGATTCCTGAACGGGCGGGGAAAGCGTGTGGTCCGGGTGCGCCGCACGGGTCACTGAGGACGTCACTTTTTCCCGAATCATCGCGAGTTTCGTGTCCGGCGGCGGAGTCAGGAAATCCGCATTGCGGGTGCCATACCACCACAGTCCGGCCACCACCGCGAGGCAGAGCAGCAACACCACTGGAATCGGCAAACGCACGCCGGGAAACTGCCGCAAGCGCACCTCTCGGGAAAGCCGAAATCTCCATCGCGCCAAACAAAACGCCCCGCCCGGATGTCGGGTGGGGCGCTTGGGAAAATCAATGATCCGCAGAGATTACTTGGCGCTCTTCACAAGCAGGGCGCGCTTACCGACGCGGCTGCGCAGGTAGTGCAGCTTCGCACGACGCACTTTGCCGCGATTGACGACATCGATCTTGGCGATACGCGGGGTGTGGACTGGGAACACGCGCTCCACGCCCTCGCCGTAGGAAATCTTGCGCACGGTGAATGCGGCGTTCACGCCGGAACCCTTGCGGGCGATCACAAGACCTTCGAAAATCTGGACGCGCTCCTTGCCGCCTTCCACCACCCGGCAATGGACCTTCACCGTATCGCCCACATTGAACGGGGTGACGTCTTGCTTGAGTTGCTCTTGTTCGATCTTATCAATGATGGTGCTCATGGGGGCCTCCTAGGCGTGAAATGAATGTGCTTTTTCCCGTGCGGAGCGGCATGCCCTGTCGCACGGGGCGGCAGAGCTAGCGGATCAAATTTCCAAATGCAACCGCGAAATTGACACAAACTTAAGCAGGGCAATCCAACTAGGGATTTTTTTAACCGCGAATAGACGCGAATGAACGCGAATTTTCAGAACTGGATTCTCAGAATCTGGAGTTTCACTTAGTAAAAGGTCTTCATTCGCGTTCATTCGCGTCAATTCGCGGTTAAAGACACATCCATTTTCTGCGGTGGCTCCCTGGCTTGTTTGCCCTGCAAACTTAAGGTTTTCAGGCTTTTCCGTAAACCGCCGCCGGATCGAACGATTTTTCACCGCCCGTCCACTCCAGCTTGGCCGCGCCGCCATCGTCCGCAGCCGTGACTTTCCGGTAAAAACACGAGCCGCGCCCGGTGTGGCAAGCGCCCGCGCCCACCTGCTCGACGTAGAGAATCAACGCGTCCTGATCGCAGTCCGTACGGATTTCCACGATCCGCTGGATGTGGCCGGAGGTCGCGCCCTTGTGCCAAAACTCCTGCCGCGAGCGCGACCAATACACCGCCTCGCCGATCTCCAATGTGCGCCGCAGCGACTCCTCGTTCATGTAGGCCAACATCAGCGGTTCCTTCGTGGCGGCATCCATCGCCAGCGCTGGAATCAACCCGTCCTTGTCGAACTTCGGTGCGAATTCCAAACTCTCCTCGATTTGCTTCTTGTCACCCCGCAGGGCGAACGTGTGCTTGCAATCCATGCCAAGACGGTGAAACGACGACCGCATCCTGTCCAGTCCGCATAATATGGAGAAGGGGTTTGAAACCCCTTTCTTTACCGCATAACCAGGAATTCTTTGCCAGTGAAAGGGAGATCAAACCTCTTCTCCATAGCAGCATTCGCCTCGCAGAGATTCCACAAAACTTGCTGCGTGCTACGGCAGTGTTTGTTATCAACTGCCGCAGTCGTTTCAAACGTCAGGCCGGTGGTTCAAAAACACGAACGCGCCCTTCCTCTACAATCCAAAGAAAACCCTCGAATGGCTGAGTTTTTAACGCACCAATGAGAGTGGCGAGAAGTCGATGAATGGATTGCTCGCTCATCCGGGCCGGGCCGCGAAGCACTGCGATTCCGTGATGCTCCAATGGTGGAAAACGGAAGGGATTGGCGAAGTCGAGATCCAACGTGACGATGCCGCGCTCATCCAATTGGCAACGTGCGGCGACTTCCTCATCGGTGGCGGAGCAAAGGTTTTGTTCCGGCACGGTGCAGGCATCATGCCCGGCGTTCGTAAGCAGATCCCGGCCCCGCAGGCCGAGATTTTCATCGAGCTTGAGTTTCATGAAACAGGCTCCAGAGAGACGGGCACGAAGCGCTCATGGGACATTGCGGAACCGTAGGCGATGCAGGCGTGGATGTCCTTCACGCTGATCTGCGGGTAATGGGACGTGATGATTTCCTGCGCAGTGAGACCATCGGCGAGGAGATCGAGCACCATGGACACCCAGATGCGATGTCCGCGGATGCAGGGACGGCCACCGCAGCGGGCGGGATCAATCCAGATGTGAGCATGGAGGTCTTCGGCAGTCATGGACGGACTCTAGGGGAAGACGGGCGCGATTGCAAAGATGGATGTGAGATGGCGGCATCATGTTGGCTACGGCAAAGTGCCAAGCCATTGGCTGAGTGCATCTGGGAATTTGCTATTGGAACGGATCATCGCGACGAGTCGTTTTCGTATTTCCGGCGAGGCAGCAGCGATGGCGGAACGATAGTGGTCACGAAGGCTGGAGGGGATGGTTTTTGTGCCCACGAAATCACAGGGCGATTCCATGAGCATGGTGGCCCACATGCGGGCGCGGGTGTCGGCATCGAATTCTTGCCAGAGGGCGCTGACGTGACGGGCGGAGTGATAGCGGTGGAAACAAGACAAGTCCTTGCAGGGGCCTGAGTTTTCGCCATCAGGAACCGAGGCGCCGCTGGTTGCGAAACGCTGGATGTCAGGAGCGAGTGTGCGGAGATCAAGCGCGAGGGCGACCGTGCAGAGCTTGTCTATGTATCCTTTGTGGCCTGCGATGTGAGGACGCAGGAACTCTGTGAGTTGCAAGAGATGGAGTTCAGGTTTGCCAACGGCCAGTGTGGCGAGCGCATCAAGCAAGGCGTCGAATTCACTGCTGCCGGTTTCGACGGAAATGGCTTGAAACAAGGCATCCCAGAAGCGGTCGGGATCGGGCAGGGTCACACAGGCGGCTGCTGTCTCGGAAACATTGTAGTTGCCGAGTGGCTCATCGTAATCGGGTGTGAGAAGTTCCTTGAGCAGCAGTCGTTCGAAGCGTTCTTGCTCGGTGGGGTTGAGCGGTAGCTTGGAGAGAAGTTCGATGGCCGGTCCCCGGTGAGGGCGGGTGGGATGTTTCTGCTCCGCTGGTTTTGGTTCCGTCGGTTTTTCCGCGAGATCGAACAACGCGGGAATGCGGATGCGTGCACCCTGCGGATCATCGGTGACTTCGAAGCGGGTGATTGTGAAAAACAAATCAGAAAGATCCATTGGCATGAGAGAGTCGCGCAAGCTGCGGGCTGCGGCTGGATTTAACTCGGCGAGTGTATCGAATATCATGCGACGCCCCCATTCTTTCTCGGTGCGGAAACGGGTAATGAGTGCCTCGAAGTAGGTATTCGGATTGAGTTGATGGAGTCGCTGGAGTGCCCACATCGCCATCTCGTCGTTGCCTTTTGCGAGTTCGGTTAGAGTGGCTGCCTGATCCATCGCGTGGATCTGCCGGATGGCAACAGCGAGCGGTGGCCGCACTTGAGTGGGGAGATCATGCTCCAGCGAATCTTGTAAAGACTCGTAGCGATCCCACTTCTTGCGCTCGTCGGCGTCGGATGGTGCTTCATAGCAGCCATGGAATCGCGCATCGAGAGTGGAAAACTCGGCTTCGTCCGCACTCGGTGCTGGCAATCTGGCCATCAGATTTTCCAGCGCGGGCAAGGTGGCTTTCAGCCCGGATTCCCCTGCACATTCGGCGAGTGAAACGAGTGCGTCGGCAGGCCATGGATCGGATACATGGCGAGTGAGCGCGGAGTGGATGACTCGGCTGAGGTTTTCCTTGGTGGTATCATCCAAGCGGGGTTTGAGGCGTTCGGTTAGAGAAGCGTTCCACGAGGCACGTGTGTTAGGAGCTTGGGATTGCCAGCGCTTGCCGAGATGTTTCGGCAGAGCTTCAGTGAGTAGATAATTGGCGAGGTTGAGGCTGATTTCCCCATCATACTCGCCGCTCCAGCGGGCAGCGATGGAGGAGGTCGCCCAGAGAGATTCAGTGATGCGACGCGGAGGAAGTTTGGCGATGAACCAATCGAGGCGGCCATAGCTGTCGGCAGTGCAATAGCTGTTGCTGCTTTGCATGCGGATGATCTTGGTGACCCAGATGCCGTATTTTCGATTTTCGACACCCTCGGACTTGATGTGTTCGAGCCAAAACAAAGTGTGGGCGATGAAGCGGGCTTCGTCTGGCGAGAGCGGGATGAGTTGCTGCGAATGGCTGGAGCTGTCCACATAACTATTGTTGCTCCCGACACCCGGCAAGTGCATGACGGCATGAAATAGAAACGGTTGATCAATGCCGAAACGAAGGGCGATGAGAGTGGACGCGCCGCTGGAACTCAAGGGACACGCGGCTGATCCCGGATCGAAAACGATCCAACCTTCGTCCGGTGCCTTGAGCGACGGGCTGGCGTCCATCGATAGTATGAAATTCTGCCGATGTTCGGGCCTGCGATTGGCCTCGGCAAAAGATAGTGCTGCAACTTTCGGGTCTGATTTCCAAAGTGCGTCAGGAAAATGACTATCCGAAGCGTCCGCCGGGTGACGCGAATCGGCAGACGTGGTGCCGGACATGAACTTGGCGATTTCCTCATCGCAGAGATTCTTGAGCGACTCGAAGCGGTAAGGTGCGGGAGGCTGTGACTTGCGCCACTGCTCCATACTTTTTTCCCAAGGCCCGAGGAAACGAAATGCCACGAACAGGGCGAGAACCGCGAGCAGTATCGCGAGTTTCCGATGATTACGCATGAAACGATTTGATGTGCTGCCATGCGGAGCACAAGAAGAAAGGCGGAGCTGTTTGCTACTGACTGATGAAACGTCTTCGTTTTCGGATTGCCAGCCATCTCCGTGCGGAGACGATTCCCGCGCATGGCTTACACCGCAGACCGGGCGTTTGAATTGATCTCCTCCGCACACCAGCGGAAGCGTTTGGCGCATGCGTTTCTGATCAGCGGGGCGCATGGCTCGGGAAAGGAAAACCTCTCCGCGCGGGTGATCCAGCTCGTGAGTGGTGCGCAGCAGGCAGCGGGCTTCGATCTCTTCGGTGAGCCAGTCGTCGTGGAAACGCCGCCGCTTGATGAACTGGAAAGCGGCTGGATCCGTGTGATCCGTCCGCGCATGAAATCCCGCCGCATCGGTGTGGAGGAAATCCGGAACTTGGAACACACGCTGCACCTCGCCGCGCCGGGTGGGGCATGCAAGGTCGGCGTCATCACCGAGGCGGATCGCATGAACGACCAGGCGTCCAATGCCTTCCTCAAGACGCTCGAAGAACCGCCGCAGAACACGCTGTTGCTGCTATTAACCGCGAATCCCCAGCGCTTGCTTCCTACGATTCTGTCGCGCTGCGTGCGCGTTCCGCTGCTGGGTGGCCGCGCGTTGTTAGAAGATGGCGGGATGGAGTTGGTTTCCGCGCTCAATCATGCGGCCTCGCGCGGCTTTGGCACGCCGGTGGCGGCGCTGCATTTGAAGGCGACCTTTGCATCCTTCCTTGCCCGCAGCAAGGAAGCTGCCGAGGCTGCTGCGAAGGCTGCGGAGAAGGAGGAAACCGCCGCTTACAAGGATGCTACGGACGGCACTTGGCTGAAAGGTCGCGAGGATTTCCACAAGGCCGCTGCTGAGGCGGAATACCTCGATTCCCGCAACAAACTCTTCGATGTGCTGATGGCCTGGATGGCCGATTTACTGCGCCTCAAAGTCCGCTCTGGCGGTCTCGATTTCCCGGACTCCGCCAATGCCCTGCGCCCCATCGCCGATGCGGAATCGGAAACGAAACTGCTCCAACGCATGCAGGCGCTCGATTCCCTGCGCCGTACGCTGGAAACTAATGCCTTCGAGCCGCTTGCGATCGAGGTCGGATTTCTCAAGGCGTTTGGTTGATGCTCAAAACTCGCCTTTTTCCGGAACGCTTGCTTCCTCTGGCACGCCGATGGTTTCCAGCCACTGATCCAGGCCCTCTAACACGCGCAGGATGCCATCGGTCCAGTGGCCGCCTTGCCACGCAGGGCCGGCCATTTCCAACAAGTGATCCACCGCCTCGCGGGTGAGGAAGGGTTCCAGTCCGTAGCCGGGCATGAGGGCGGATTCGCCGCGCGCGGGGTCGATGGCGAGCAGCAGGGCGTGGTTGTCTTTTCCGCGATTCAGATCACCGGCGAAAGAGGCGGCGTTGAATAGCCAGAAGACGTGCATGGAAAACGGATGCTGCTCAGGGAAACGGTGCATTACTAGCTGCAGCGCGAGCTGCGGGAAGCGCCGCTGGATTTCGCCGATGCGCTTCTTGAGCTTCGTGACCTCGGCGGGTTGCAGCGTTTGAGTGGTGTCCGCCACCATCGGGCTGAGTCGCGGCACGGCACCGAGCAGCGCGCTGGTGCGCGGGTAGCTCAGGCGGCAGGACGGGCATTCCGGGGCGCTCGTTTGCAGCGGGATCTGGCAGTAAGGGCACCGCATCGGCGCGGAACCTATCCGGCTCGCGACTGAAAACGAGGCGAAAATCATTGGCGGCCCCAGTGTTGACAGTGTATTCAGTCGCTTGTGTTGGAATTGCGAAGAACTCGTCGTTTCCATTGCGTTTCTGGAAATGGATTCGCGCTGGTGGTGACACTTGTGCTGATGGTGCTGCTCGTCCTGCTGGCCGTCGGACTCACCGGGCTGGCTTCCATCGAACTCCGGCGCTCCCAAGCGGGAAGTCAGAACGCCATCGCCCGTGCCAACGCCCGCCTCGCCATGATCCAGGCCATCGGCCAGCTCCAGAAAAACCTCGGCCCGGACCAGCGCGTCTCCGCCAGCGCGGAAATCCTCACCGGCAGCCCCAAGCAACCTCACTGGACCGGCGCGTGGCGCAGCACCCAAGGCGACGGTAAGTCGTTCTTCAAACGCGATGACCTCAACGGCGGTCTCAGCGATCTGCGCCTCACCTCTAACATCACCCCGGCGGACCGCGTGATGGAATGGCTCGTCAGCGGCAAGGCCGATCCGCTGTCCGGAGCCGGTAAGGAGTCCGTGGTCCTCGCCCGTGAGGATGGAAAACCCAGCGTCGAAGTGCCGAAAGTGGCCGTGAAGAACTCAGGCGGAAAAGTTTCCGGCCATCATGCATGGTGGACGGGCGATCTCGGCATCCGCGCCAATATCCGCACTGCCGATCCCCGCGAAGACCTCCAGACTAAACGCAGCGATCCGTCCAGCGGCGCATGGTTCCGCCTGATGGCCTCACAGGCAGCGGATGTCTCGATGATGCAGGGCGGGCTTTCTCTTGAGCAGGGTGAAAACCGCAAGCTCGCCAGCTCCGGCACCACCGCACTCACTCAACTGGGGAAATCCTGGATCGAAGAACATAGCTTCGATTTCACTGTGAACTCGCAAGGCGTGCTCGCGGATGTCTTGCGCGGCGGACTCAAGCACGACCTCACCGCTTATTTCTCCAAGGAAGGAGATGTCCCGGCATGGAAAGGTCTGCCCGGCCTCTCAGGAAAGGAGCCACTCATCGGCGAGCCGTCCGATCAATCGTCCGCGAATTTCCGCTACGCCAAATCCGGCCCGCGCTTCGGCCTGCTCCAGGACTGGGCGCGGCTTTCCACTCCGTTCTCCGGTAAAAACATAGCTGCCCGGTTGGCCGATGCCGATGCGAGCGCGGGCACATCCAGTAAGTCGCTCGCCCTCGCCAATGAGAAGCCGGTGAAACTCGCAGGTAACACCCGCAGCGGACTCCAGCCCATCCTCGTGGAGGCTACGAACTACACGCAGATGAGCACCTATGCCCAGTCTCCCGGTTTCTATCAACTCCGGCAGTTGATGTATCCAAGAGTGGTCCTGTGGAATCCCTACAACGTGGAACTCAAGTTCGATCCCGCCATCGTCATGATGCAGGGAAATGGTCGGCAGGAAATGTGGACCAAAACGAGTACAGGCTCGGTTTTTGCGTGGCTGAATTTTGAAGGTGGCAGGAATACCTCTTTCGCAACGAGTCTGGACGCCATACTCGCATCGAAAGCCTATGAAGATCCCTACATGGGTTCTTACTACTTCTCAATTCCTGCGACCACCTTCGCACCGGGCGATTGCCTCGTATTCTCGCCCGCGAGGTGCGCCGAGTATGACGGCCTCAGCGCCTACCGCATGGGTAACTACGATCTGAACAAGAACGTCCTCAGTTGCAATGTCGCTCCGGACCCGGGCCGTGCCTACTACGTCTCCGCCTCCGACATCAGCGGTGGATTCTCGTTCTTGCTCGTAGAGTTCTGGTATGCGCCAACTTATTTTTTCGCGAATGGTAAATTTGGCGCGATCGACTATCAGAGCGACGACACCCGGGCTATCATGAAGAGCGTCGGCAATTCCAGCACGATCACTTTCGAAGAGTTCGACCAACTGCCCCAGCTTGCGGTGCTTTCCGCATCACTGCAATATGGCTCGGGCAAGGAACCGCGCATCTCATGGAGCAAGAACGAGCGCATGCCGATGCAGTTGCTAGATCTTGCAAATCCCAAACCCACGATCATTCCCAACGTGCGCACCCGCGAGAGCATCCGGCTGCGGTGGTTTGATGAACATGAGTCGAACAAGATAGGTTCAGGCAAGTTGTACAATTCCGGCACGAAGGAAGCGCCGCATTTCGAGGAAGCTTTGTTAGGAAACTGGAATCCGCGCGCGTCCTTCTCCATGCGCTCGCCGTGGGAAAATATCGCAGGCGCTGGCGGGCCGTGGTTCTTCGGAGCTTACACGCGTGATCTTTTTGACGATAATGCCGTGGGGTGGACAGCGCAGACGCCCATGCTTTTGAAGGGCCGCTACCATGGCAATCCCTTCGGGCCGCCGCAGGAAGGTGCTGGGCGCTACGTGCTCTTCGATGTGCCGCGCAGCGAGACGGGGGTTATTTCGCTCGGGCAGCTCCAGCATGCGAAGATTTCCGAACTGATCTGGCATCCATCTTATGCCATCGCCAATTCGCTCGCCGATCCACGCCTTGGCACCGGCGGCACCAAGGGTCTGAACCGGACTGCAGCAGTCTGCCAGGACCCCACCGCCGCCAAGTCCGGCGGGTTTCATGAAAACCAGCTCGGCTGGTCGTCCGATTCCAACCGCGCGAAGAGCAAATCCGAGTGGGCGTCCACCGCCCGCGCCATCCTCGGCGAGGTGCCGAAGACCGATAACTTAGTCTATGATCTTTCCTTCGAGACGAACCACACGCTTTGGGACCGCTACTTCCTCTCCAGCGGATCGCCTGAGGAAAAGCAGCGTTTCCTCGAAAATCCAGACAAGCAACCGCTGCCCAATGCCCGCATGAAACTGCTGCGGTCTTCCGTGAAAAGCGAGCAACTCACGGATTTCCATCAAGCCGCATCCGCACTACTGGTGGACGGCGCGTTCAACGTGAACTCGACGCGCGTGGAAGCGTGGAAAGCGCTGTTAGGTTCCACGCGGCTTTGCGGATACTCGGACGGGATGAACGTCCCTTTTCCACGCGTGCTGGATGCTCCCGGCTCCGCATGGAAGAACGGCGACAACGCGGATGGTGACGCCGTGTGGGACGGACGCCGCGAACTCACGCCCGATGAAATCCACAATCTCGCCACCGCCATCGTGGAGCAGGTGAAACTGCGCGGGCCATTCGTATCGCTCGCGGATTTTGTGAATCGCCGTCTGACTGAAAATGAAGCCGGCCGCATGGGTCCGCTGCAAGCCGCCATCGAGAAGGCCGGCCTCAACTCCGGCTTAGTCTATGCTTATCCTCTGAGCAACAAAACTTCCCTGCCCGACTACAAGCACCCGGACAACATCGCCGATGCCACCCGCATGGAGCAGATGCTGAAACCAGACTCGAAGGCATGGGGTGCGCCGGGCTGGCTCACACAGGCGGACATCCTCCAACCACTCGGCCCCGTGCTCAGCGCGAGATCGGACAGCTTCATCATCCGTGCCTATGGCGATGCCACGGACTCATTCGGCAAAATTACCGCCACCGCCTGGTGCGAGGCCGTTGTTCAACGCACGCCGGAGCCACTCGATCCCGACGCCAGCGGCATCAACCCGCGGCTCAATGGCGCGGCGGGTGATTTTGGTCGCCGTTTCATCATCACTTCCTTCCGCTGGCTCTCGCCGGATGAAATCTAACATCCGCCATGCCTAGCCCCTTTGCCAAAAGTAATTGCCAAAGTCAGGAGTTCACGCTTCAGCGTGCTCTTCGTGAAGACAAGCTGAAGCTTGAACTCCAGACCTTCACCGGATGGGTGAAACGCAAACGGTCTAACAGCTATGTGCCATGCGCCATCGCGCTGTCGTTTCTCACGCTTGTTTCCGCCTTTGCGGAGCCGAAGGATAAGCCGTCACGCCAAGTCCGGTTCCTCGCCGTGGGGGACAGCCCGCCGTTCCAACAGGAAATCCGTGGCGACGTGCGCTACGAGATTGATCCGCCAGCGGAGAGCGTTCCGCCGCGTGATGTGGTCGTGGGCTTCGGCAAGGAACTCACAGACGCGGTGCCGCTGCGTCTCGGTAGAATCAGCCCGTCGGTAAAAGTCCCGGCAGGCGAGGGGCCGCTCGCACTGCGCCGCAAGGAAGACGCGGCGGATACCGTACCATGGCTCAGTTTCCAACGCCCCGAGTCCGGGGATTTTCTCGTTTTCTTATTCCGAAACCCTGCGGGAAAAAACTGGAATGAAGCGCTTTCCCTGACAGTGCCGGATGGGCCGGAAGGCGCACCGTCTGGCTCGCTGCGGATCGTCAACCTATGCCCCTTCGGCGTCCGCATCCTGTGGGGCAGCGAGTTGATTCAACTTCAAGGAGGCAAGACACTTCTCAAAACCGCGCAGCCCGGCGCGGAAACACCGTTCCAAATCCTCATCGCCGATGCAGGCGGAAAACCGAAGCGTTACTATTCCGGTGCCGTCACTCAGAACTCCGGCGAGCGCGGCCTAGTCACGATCTATCCGGCCGACGGCGAATCACCGCGCCGCCCGGTGAAGGTCTCCATGCTGCGAGAACCCGTTCCCGTCGCGCCGCCAGTGAATGAGAAGAAGGAATGAGATTGAAAGCGGAGATCTTCGGTAGCCCTCTTCGTCCCAACGGGACGACTCATAGCAGCCCGGCACAAAGTGCCGGGATCGTCATCGACTGCGATTCTGTGTCCTGAAGGGACACCTCATGTGGATGATGCGCCGACATCCGCAGCCCGCATGAAGCGTCCCTTCAGGACGCGGTTCCTCTGCGCAC
>JANMLQ010000054.1:0-4561 GCA_031372635.1 Akkermansiaceae bacterium
GAAGGCGGAGAGACGAGAGGAGAACCAGTGCCGGTATTGCGGACGTGCAGATGGTAGTAGCCCTGAGTGAGCGTGGCGGCGATGGACGCGGTGGTGAGATTGGCAGAGTTGTTAGAGGCTACCAGCGTGCCAGCCTCGTTGTAGAGTTCGAGCAGGATGTCCAGATTTCCGCCACGAGTGCCTGCGGGCTGTATCCACGGGTTGGCGTTGAGTTGCACGCTGCCTGCGCCGGTGAAAAAGGAGAAGACGTCCACATCGGTGTTTCGCTCGATCAATCCCTTGTTCGCCGGGTTGGAATTGGACGGATCGTTTTCCGGGGTGGTGGAGGAAATGGTGGTGCCGTTGATGATTGTCAGCGGTGTGGCGCTTGCCGCCGTGTTGGCGTGGTCGTCGCTGCGGTAGGGGACGCGGGCGCTGATGATCGAAAGATCGTCCTGAAGCAGATTCGCATCGAAATATTCGCCCATGGACCATTGGGAGACGTTGCGATTGTATCCGGTACCCATGAGCGGCCCCCATGAAGTATCACCGGTGCCGTGGCCGCCGTAATAGTCGAGTGTGGATGTGGCGTCATGGGACAAGCCCATGTTGTGGCCCATCTCATGGGATGCGGCTTCGGCGATGATGGATTCGTTTCCTCCGCCGTTGGTGCTGGAGACCCAGGCGGGCTGATAGGTGGGTGAGTAGGCAGAAGTCCCAAACACTCCGACGTAAGCCACGCCACCCGAGCCACTGTGGGGGAGCGCCACGCCGTTGTTGTCGGTGGTATCACAAATCAGCAGCCAACCGACGTTGTCCTTGTTTCCAGTGTAGTTGTCTGGATCGTATGCGATGTCCGTGGTCACATCGATATCGAAGGGTGCGTAGTCTTCGGCCACGCGTTGCCAGACACGCTTCATCCATGCCTGCTCGGCATCGTTGAAGGTGGTGAAATCCGTATCCTGAGACCAGACTTTCACATTCCAACTGGTAACACCCGCGCTGGTGTTCCATGCAGTGCCGGAAACGATTGCGCCGTTGAAATCCAGATAGATGCGCCGGGTGGCACTGGGTCTGGAATGATATGCAGGAGGAGCACTAACGGCGACGGCGGCATATGCGACGGGCGGCGTTTCGCTGCCCTGCTCAGGCACTGGGGCGGTGTTGCCGGTGCTGTCTTGGCCGGCTACGGGTTTGTCCGTGCCGTGGGAATGCCCCTCGCATTTTCCTGCGTTGTCCGGGCACACGATGAAAACACCGCCGCCTTGGTCCACGCGGAGGTGCTTCGCGGCGTCGGATTGATCGAAGTCGAAGGTGTGCAGCCACTTCATCGCTTTTTCCTTCGTCTTCGCATCGAGCGATTGAAGTCCGGATTTCAGTTTTCCGTCCGGCAGCTCCTCGGCACGGAATGGGCTCTGTTTTCCAAACGCCTTGCGCGAGACGCCTCCGGCATGCGCTGCGGATAGGGCGATGCCGAAGCAAGCAAGTAGGACGAATGGCGTGGGAAACGAGTGGGTTTTCATGGATCTGAGTTTTTTCCGACCGCTTGGCGCACAGAAGAAGCTACGGAAATCTAAACATTCCGGCGATCAGCGCAATACTGCACCCCCACGCGATGGCGTATGTTCGCGCAAACAGCGTAACTCAGTCCGCAATCTCGACGATCAGGTTGATCTCCACCGCCACGTTGAGCGGCAGGGATGCAGCACCGAGAGCGGTGCGCGAGTGTTTGCCTTTTTCACCGAAGATCTCGACGAGCAGTTCGGACGCGCCGTTGACCACTTGCGGGTGACCGTAAAAATCCGGCTCGGAGTTCACGAAGCCTGTTAGGGAAACGATTTGCTTCACCTTGTCGAGCGAGCCGATGGCATCACGGATGACGGCGAGACGGTTGAGCATGATCATGCGCGCGCCTTCCTTCGCTTCATCGATGGAGACATCGGTGGGCACTTTGCCGATGACTTTCTTATCGCCATCGATCGGCAGCCCGCCGGAAAGGAAGAGCAGGTTTCCGCTGCGCACGCAGTTCACGTAAGCGGCGACGGGAGTGGGAACGGCGGGCAGGGTGAGGCCCATGGAGGTAAGTTTATCGAGGATGCTGTCTGACATGGTGGGATAATGGATTTAACCTTTCGATTTCGCTGTGGCGTGGGCTTTTGCTTCTTCCTGCGCGGGTGTTTCCTTGGTGACGGGAAAATCATCCATGAGCAGGGCGACGAGTTGTTTTCCGCCGTGGGTGAGGGTGGCTTGGTTGTCTTGGCCGCTGACGAGATTGCGGGTGAGGTAGCGATGCGGAATGGCGGAGGGGCGGATGGCGGTGATGGCGGCGCTCTCCACCGTGCGCTGGCTGGGCGCGAAGGCGATGGGCATGCCGGTGGCGCTGAAGCTGATCTCCCATGAGACTGTGTTTTGCGGAGCGGCCTTACAGATCCATGGATGGCGTTTCACGAAATCCGGCGTGCCTTGCGATGGCACGGTGACTTTAAAATGGATGGGCGTGGAGGCGATGAACGCACTGAAGCTCAACTCGGGATTTGCTTTCTGCTCGATGAAGAAGCGTGCCACATCCGTGCCGGCTAGATTCATGCCGTTGAAGTTGCCCTGATAGTTGATGGAGCCCTTGCTCCAGTCGTCAAAGCGCTGGCTCATCAGCATGACGAGTTCGAGATGGCAGTGGGCGCGGGTGCGATCGATACCCGCGCCGGTGTAGCCCATGCGGCCGAGCACGGAGCCGGCTTTGACGGGATCGCCGGGCTTGCAGGTGATTTCCGCGAGATGGGCGTAGAGCGAATAGATCGAGGAGCTTTCCCAAGTGTGCTCGACGACGATGTATTTGCCGTAGTTGCTGCGCCCGGCAAGCGGGCTGATGTGGGCGACGCGGCCATCCGCGATGCTGGAAACGAGGTCGAGTGGATTGCCCGCTTTGTCGCGGTTGATCGGTGAGATGTCGATGCCTTCGTGGAACTTGGTGAGGATGACCTGATCGTTGATGCGCATCGCATTGCGCACGAATCCGAAGGAGCCTGCTTCCCATGGTTTGGTGACCTCGCCTTCGAAGGTCCGGTCCACATACATGTAGAAACGCTCCGGCTCACCGGTGAAGAGGTGGTGGTTTTCGGTCGGCAGGCTGAGGTCGATGCCGGCCCGCGCGATGGCGGTTAGAAATGCGAGGGCAAGAAGCGTTTTCCGAAGCATGGCGGAGTGCGGCTGTTATTTCTTCTTCGGCTTTTCTTGGCCGATGCGCGGTATGGATTCGTCGAACAACGCGATGTCGGCGAGGGTGATGCCCTTCCAGATCACGAGTCGTCCGTCGTCCACCTGCTTGTCGATCATGACGCCATCCACGATGCGGCCGTTGGCCTGGGTGATCATCCAGCGGCCTTGATTGATGTTAGTGATGGCGGCGAGGCGTTTGGCGGCGTTGTCCTTGAGCTGGAAAACCATGCCGTAGTTGTCACCGCCGCCCTCGGATGGGAAGGGGGTGAAGGCCACCACGTCCTTCGTTGTGACCTCGGGCATGCGGCGGAAGGTGCGGACTTTTCCATTGGCGAGTTGCTGGAAGGTCATCTTCGGATTGTCGGTGCTTTCCGTTTCCATGTGGAAGGAGAGAATGGCCTTCGTTTGCTTATTTCCGGAGGCAAACAAGGATGGCGAAAACGCGAGGACCAGCATCATTAGTAGCGCGGCGAGGCGGGGCTGCATGGGCGGAGTGAAACAGAAGATTCCGATTCAAAAAGGAAAAACAGGCGGGGCTTCCTGCTCCCACAAACGTCACGCCACTAGGCCCAATCCTCGACCACCAGCCTCGGCACGCGTTTGAATTCGCGGGTGTTGTGAGTCACCAGCACTGCGCCGAGGGCAAGCGCGTGGGCTGCGACGAGCGTGTCCAGCGGGGCGATTCCCTTGCCTTTGCTTTCGAGCGTGGAACGAACGATGCCGCAATGATGAACACAGTCCACCGCCAGTTCTCTGCAGCGCGGGAGAATTTTTCCAGCGGAGAGTTTCACCGTCTTCTCGCGGGCGCCGCGGGCTGTGGCGATGGCGGTGCCACGAAGCAGCAGGATAAAGGTGCCCGTATCGAGCAGATGGATCATGGCAGCCCGGCGCTGAAGTCCCGTTCCGGCTTGGATTTGTGTGTAAAGATCAGGCTTGTTTGCCTTGGGATGAAATGCGGTTTTTTAAGCTAGATCCGCCCATTCTCACTCGTAGAGTCGCGCAATTCCAAAACCCACCATGAACCCGATCCGTTCACTGATATTCTGGACCGCCGCGTGCGGTGTCTCCATTGCCGCCGACAACTGGACTCCTCTTTTCAACGGCAGCAACCTCGATGGCTGGGTGCAGCGCGGTGGAAAAGCCACCTACACCGTGGAAGACGGCGCGATCGTGGGAACCTCCACACTCAACACGCCTAACACATTCCTCTGCACTCCGCGCGATTATGGCGACTTCATCCTCGAATACGAATTCAAGCTCGGGCCGCTCGGGAACAGCGGTTGCGCCCTGCGAGCACCGATGAAAGGCGATCCGGCGTTTGACGGGCTGGAACTGCAGATGGCCGATTTCCGCTACAACCAGCAGG
>JANMLQ010000073.1:0-5685 GCA_031372635.1 Akkermansiaceae bacterium
CGGCAAAATCATACCGGTGCGCGTGGGTGATGAGGTGACGATCGAGCTGAAGGAAAATGCAGCGACGGGATACCTGTGGGACATCGAGAGTCTCGGCGAGCGAATCGAGCGGCTACATCCGGTCGCAAGCGGGTCACCCGCTCGTTCCCAGCCGGGAAGCGCCGGGAAATTTCGGCTTCATCTCGTTGCCAATTCACCCGGTGAGAACGCGATCCTGCTCAAACACTGGCGCGATTGGGAGGGTGAGAGTTCGGTGAACTTCCGCTTCCAAGTGACGCTGGAAATTGCTGATTAAACCTTCACGTTCCGTGTCCGCCCACAAAAAAAAACGCGGAGGCAAAGCGCGTCGCTTCGCCTCCGCGCCGGGGAGGAGGGAGTTAGATAAATTCGTTGATGAGTCCTTCCAGCATTTCCTGACGGCCGCTGGCGATGGTTGGCTCACCGTTCGCGAGGGCGTATTTTTCGAGGGTGGCGAGGGTGGTTTTGCCACTTTCGATGTCCACTCCTACGCCGCTGTCGAAGGTATTGTATCGCTCTTTGATGAAATTTTCGAGGCGACCGTCGGCGCGGATCGCGGCGGCGGTCTTGAGGCCGCGGGCGAAGGCATCCATGCCGACGACGTGGGCGTGCACGAGATCAACGGCTTCCCACGACTCGCGGCGGCGCTTGGCATCGAAGTTGAGTCCACCGGTGGTGAAGCCGCCCATTTTCATGAGCACGAGCATCGTCTGGGTGGTCAGATAAAGGTCGGTGGGGAACTGGTCGGTATCCCAGCCGACGTTCGGCGTGCCCATGTTGGCGTCGATGCTGCCGAGCGCGCCCGCTTCGTAGGCGGTGGTGAGTTCGTGCTCCATCGTGTGACCTGCTAGAGTGGCGTGGTTGGTCTCGATGTTGAGTTTGAAGTGCTCTAGCAGATCATACTCGCGCAGAAAGTTGAGGCAGGCGGCGGAGTCCGAATCGTATTGGTGAGTGGTCGGTTCCTGCGGCTTGGGCTCGATGTAGAACTGGCCTTTGAAACCGATCTCTTTCTTGTAATCCACAGCCATGTGGAGGAAGCGGGCGAGGTGATCGAGCTCGCGCTTCATGTCGGTGTTGAGCAGCGTGGTGTAACCTTCGCGGCCACCCCAGAAGGTGTAGCCTTCACCACCGAGGCGGTGGGTGACTTCGAGTGCCTTTTTCACCTGACCTGCGGCGTAGGCGTAAACCTGGGCGTTCGGGCTGGTGGCGGCTCCTTGCTGATAGCGCGGATGCACGAAGAGGCAGGCGGTGCCCCAAAGCAGTTTTTTGCCAGTGCGCTTCTGCTCTTCCTCGAGCACATCGGCGATGGCATCGAGGTTCTTGTTAGACTCGGCGAGTGTCGCGCCTTCGGGAGCCACGTCACGGTCATGGAAGCAGTAGTAGTCGATACCGACTTTTTGCAGGAAGTCGAAGAACACGCGGGCGCGGTTCTGGGCGTTGGCGATGGAGTTGGAGCCATCGTCCCACGGGTGGGCGGCAGTGCCCGCTCCGAAGGGGTCGGCACCGGTGCCGCGCATGGTGTGCCAGTAGGCGCAGCCGAAGCGGAACCACTCGGTCATGGTCTTGCCAGCGATGACTTCGGTGGCGTTGTAGTGTTTGAACGCGAGCGGGTTTTTCGAGCCGGGGCCTTCGTAGGTGACTGCGTCACAAGGGAATGTCGTCATTTGGGTTGGTATTGCGGGTTGTGGGAAACTGAAGGCGCAACTGGCACCATCGGATGAAACGTAGCGAAGAATCCGCTGGCGCTGCTAGCGCAAAATCCGGTAGCTTCTTGATGAAATGCGACAGGCCGCTCCTGAAGATACCCGGCGGATCGCCGTCGTGCAGTCGCCCGTGAACGTGCGCCGACTGACGCCGGGCTTCGCTCCGTTTGCGGGGATGGGCTATGATTTCTGGATCATCGATCTTTACCGCCAGCCGGATCTTCTGCTGGCAAGCCTGCGGCAGTGGAAACCGAGCGCCATCGTGACTGAGTATCTGCCGGGGTTGACGGAGGCGTTGGTTGAGATTGGCTGCCCGGTGATTCTTGTGCCCTCGGACCAGCCAGTGGAGGGTGTGTTTCATGTGGACATCGACGACCTAGCGATCGGGCGACTCGCCGCCGAGCATCTGGTGGCACGCGGCTATCGGCGCTTCGCGTTTGTGGGACGGGGCGATGCCCATTACGCCAAGCAGCGGCTGGAGGGTTTCCGCTCCGTGGTGGGTGAGGTGCCGGTCTATTGGGAGGAATTCCGTGATTGGCGGCAGTATGATGAGTATTGGCGCGATCCGGACGAGGACATGGTCGGCTGGCTGGCGGCCCAGCCCACTCCTTTGGGAATTTTTACAGCACACGATCCGACCGGTCGGCATGTATTGGAAGCTGCGGCACAGGCGGGACTGGAGGTGCCCTTCGCGGTGGGAGTGGTTTCTGCGAATGACGATGAAACCGTGTGCGAGATGGCGCGGCCCGCGCTCTCGAGCATTCGGCTGCCGTGGCGTTTACTCGCGGCGGAAGTGGTGCGGACGATCGAGGCGATCCGAGCGGGCAAGGCTCCGGTTTCTCCGGTGCTGGTGCAGGCGTTGGAGATCGTGGCGCGCGGATCGAGTTCCTACGAGGCGGTGGGGGATCCGGTGGTGAGGCGGGCGATGCAGGTGCTGGTGGAGCAGGTGGCGGTGATCGGCTCGGTGGAGGAATGGGCGGCGAGGGCCGGAGTGTCCCGGCGGGTGCTGGAGCGGCGTTTTCTGTCCGCTCTGGGGCGTTCGCCGCGAACGATGATCCTGCATGAGCGGGTGGAGCGGGCGAAGAATCTTCTCACCACCACCGATCTGCCCGTGGCTCTCATCGCCGAGCGCTGCGGATTTCAGAGCAACGAGCGCCTGACCGTGAATTTTCGCGAAGCGGTAGGCGTGCCACCGACGACATACCGACGGGGTGAGCGTAGCAAAAAGAGCTGAGGGAAAAATTTTAACAATAAGAGACAAATGTCGGTGACGGCGGAGGTTTAATCAATGTCGCAAGACAAGGCGGCTCGGCTGAAATGCCTTCAGGTTAATGGGTTTTCCTGAAGGATGGTCAGTCGGGCCGCTTCATTTTTTGGTGCTTGTCTTAGGCGTGCTTTGTGTGGCAAAGCATCGGCATGACGACACGCGAGGAAGCGGCGGAGCAGTTGCGGGTGATCCGCTCGATGATGGAGCGGGCGACGATTTTCCGGGCCTTGTCCGGTGAGACGGCGCTGATCGGTGGTGCGATTTCGCTGGGTGTGGCGTGGGTTTCCGAGAAAAGCAACACGCCATGGGAATGGGCGTGGATCTGGCTCGGCGGCTTGGCAGTGGTGTTGGGTTTTTACGTATTCCAGTTGTATCGGATGAAGGCGCTGCATCAGCGGCCGTTCTGGAGTTCTGGCCTGCGCATGGCACTGCGGGGAGCGCTGCCGTCCTTGATCGTCGGCGGCTTTCTGGGGATGATTTTCGTGAGGACTGGAAACAAAGAAGCCGCCGCCTGCATGTGGATTCTGCATTATGGGCTGGCCTTGCTGGCGATCCGGGAATTCGCGCCGAAGTCGATGGTATGGCTCGGCTGGGGCTTCGTGATCTTCGGCCTGCTGTGTCTGGCCACCGTCGCGAACATCGTGCAGCTCGAACGCGAATGGTTCCTGCGGGTGAACGCCTCGCGCCTGATGGCTCTCGCGTTTGGCGGTTTCCACTTGGTTTACGGCGGCCTGATCGTCACTACGGGCAGGCGCGAAGAACCCACGGCATGATCGATTTTTCCCAACTGGACCGGACGATTCACGAGAAAGGGCGGCTCTCCATCATGACGCTGCTCGCTTCTCGCGTAGAGCCGTGGCCGTTCCAGGATCTCAAGTCCCAGCTCGATATGTCCGATGGCAACCTCATCACCCACCTGCGGACTTTGGAAAAAGCCGAGTTCATTTCTGCGGAAAAACTCACCGGGGATGGCCGGCCGCAGACACTTTACGTGCTCACTCCGGGCGGTCGCGCCGCCTTCGTGGCTTACCTCGGCGTGCTCGAGCAGATTCTCGGTATCGGGAAATAATTTCGCTTGTCCCGGTTTAGCTTTGTGATACAAAGCTACGCATCATGCAACGTTTTCGTCCCACTGTGCGCCCCGTGACTTTGTCTAGCAAAGCCTTAACCAGCCTTGATGAGCAGCGTTTCACAACGCCCGCGCAACGGAAAACCGAGTTCCGGGTGGCGGGTTGTCTGGGCATGGACTCCGATGCTCGGGTGGCGCTGGATCGCGTGATCGCGATGGCCGGGCAGCGGAAAATCTGCGTCGCCGGGCGCTTCATGCCGGACGACAAAGTGAGCGCGCTATTGGCATCCCACGGCATCGCCGAGAATGTCGAGGAAGCGGACTTTTTCCGCTTCCGAAAAGTGGTCATCCCCTACGGTGGCATTTCACCCAGAGAGCGGCGGCAATGGGAGGAAGCGGGTCATCCGCTGGAAGACCTGAGCGCGGCCCAAGTGCGGCGGGCGCAGGTGGCGCTCGGCCTGATGCGAATGGAAGGCGCGCAAGGGCTAGTCATCGGTCGCCATGACGATGCGGAAACGCAGGCTCTCACCGGAGGCGGACCGGGAACCAAAGTCATCGAGGACACCACGGACACCGCGCGGCTCGCGTTTTCTCCCGCGTTCGGCGTGGTTTGCCAAAGCACGCTTTCGCCGCGAAAAGTGCAGTGGCTCGTCCAGCAACTGCGTTTCCGCTACCGCGATGCGCGGGTGACCTTCATCGAGACCCTGTGCCGTTCCATGGCCTTGCGCGAAGAGGCGTTGGAGAAACTGTTAGCTGATAGCGATCGCGCCATCATCGTGGGCAAACCCAGCGAGGCCTCCTGCGAAGCGCTCGTGGAAACCGCCCTGCGGCGCGGAAAACCGGCGGTCGTCGTGAGCAATGCCGCTGCTCTGGAATCCGAGGATCTGACCGGTAGGATCGCGCTCACTGCGGGAGCCTTCGCCACGGACGATGCCGTGCGCGGTGTCGCCGAGGCATTGGCGGGGACTTGAGGAATCAGTTCTCCAAAATCTCCACCTCATACCCATCCGGATCGGTGACGAACGCCATCTTGCGTGCGCCGGAGCTGAATTTTTCCCGCCATCCGCCGGGCCAGATTTCGATGCCGGCTTTTTCCACCTTGTCGCAGTAGTCGATGATGTCGTCCACGCCGAGGGCGGTGTGCATCAGGTCTTCCGGGCAGGTGGCGGTGTAATCGGGCGAGTGGCAGAGTTCGAGGAAGGCGTCGTTTCCGGGAAGGATCAGAAAGGCGAGGCTGTTGCCTTGCGGCGAGTCCTTGAACTCGCGCAGCGTGTAGCCCAGCGCTTCGTAGAATGAGACGGACTTCTTGAGATCTCGGACGCGGATGCGGGTGTGGAGAAAACGGATCATGGCGGGGGAAGCCTGAAGCAGGACGACACGTTTGCCAAACCGCGAATGCGCGGGAATTCGGATTTTGCGCGCATGATCGACTGGAATCTTGCAGTCCTCTTGGCGCGGTGCTTTGCTTAGGAAGCCATGAAAAACATCGTTGTCGCAGTCGATTTCTCAAACGCCACCTCCGGAGTAATGGAAATGGCCGCCAGCTTAGCCATGACCTTTGGGGCTAAGTTGAGCCTGTTCCATGTGGTGGAGCCGGAGCCCAGCTACACCGCCTACGGTTTCACTCC
>JANMLQ010000108.1:0-25742 GCA_031372635.1 Akkermansiaceae bacterium
TTCATGTCCCGGATCTTCCGCGACTTCAGCGCTCCCAGCGGCTTGCGGAATTTCGTCAAGGTATCGCTCCATGCTTCGGACGTGATGGATTTCTGGAAAAACTCCGACGCATCTTTCCAACTCTGCTTGTAGTCGCCGGTATCAGTCTTGGTTAGCCATCCTTTCGCCACCTCGCCGGCTTGTGACTTGGGCTCTTCACTCCGCTCTTCACTTCGGAATTTCAATTGATCTTCAGCAACCTCCTCCGTTCCCAACTCGCACAGCCTCAGCGGCCCAATAATCACCACGCCACGTCCCGGCAAGTGAAGATTCACCTCGATCCGGTATGGAGGGTTCGCGATTCTCTGCTGGTCGAATGGCAAGATGAACGGACGCCAGTCCGAAGTGCCGGTGAGTTGACCCATCGCACCCGATCCCGGCTCGTCCATGGTGCGTGAGAAAAAGCGGCCATGTGGAAATTCGTTCCACATTTCAAGATAAGCCATTCCTTGGATATTCTCATAGCGGACCTCTCCCATTACGGCATATTGCCTCGCTTTGAGCGGTGGAGTGACGATGGTCAGAAGCCGCGTGGATAATGCAGAATCGTTTGGATTCTCGATTTTCAAGCAGGTTAGCCCGTCCACTGTCACCAAGACGCCACCGCCTGCTTGTCCGCTCGCGGCCAGATCATTCCAATCATATTCTTCCAATCGAGACGCGGTTAGCCTTCCCGATGTTTTTTCGGATTTCGCGGTATCCAAGGTAACCGGATGCATCATGTCAGACCACTTGGACGCAAGTCGCATGACTTGCATTTGAACCGGATCGGGTGGTTCTGCATTCCTCATGGGAGTGGTTATGGGAGTCCAAATGATTTCAACGCACAGGCCGTTGGCGAAGACCATGTGTTGATCCTGAGCCTCTCCTTCGATTCTCAACGCTTTGGTCTCCCAGTTGGAATTATCAGAGGAGGTTGTCACCATCGCAACCGGTGAATCGGAACGCATGGCGTCCACTCTCGTTTTGAACAACAACTTGCGCCCTCCTTTCAATCCAATGGTTTGACCCGTTGAAGGCTTCCACTGGGTATCGCCATACCTTTTCACCGGATAGCTGATTGCCCCGCCGCCAGTCGCATCGGGATGTCTGTATCTGAACTCGATGCGTCCCATGACGGGTGCCTTGAAAGCCGAACTCGTAGAAGAGACCGGATAAGATCGTCCTGGCGGGCGCAGCGTGAACCACAACATTCCAATCGCCAAGCATGCCGCGACGATCCATTTTGTTTTTCTCCAACGTGGAGATGACGGCTTGTTTTCTGATGCTGCGTTTTTTTTCGAGCCCAAATCATCCACCCGCGTCCGCAACACACTGGCTTGTTGGTATCTCATCTCAGGGTTTTTCTCCATCGCCTTGAGCACGATTTCATCCAGACGCACATCAATCTGCACCTTCCGCGAGGGAGCTTGCAGATCCTTGCCCGGTAGCTCGCCGGTGAGCATTTGGTAGAAGACAACGCCTAGGGCGTAGATGTCGGCGCGGTGATCGACATCGGAGGGATGCTCGATTTGCTCGGGGGCCATGTATTGCGGTGTGCCGATGATTTTACCGGCCAAGGTGGCATCGGTGGGGACAGGAGTGTCCCCACTCCTTATGGGGTCGCAGACGGAGGCGACCACTTTGGCGATTCCGAAGTCCGCGACCTTTACGCGGCCTTGGCGATCTAGCAGAAGGTTCTCCGGTTTGATGTCGCGGTGTACGATGCCTTGGTCGTGGGCGTATTGCAGCGCGTCGCAGATCTGCGGGACGATGGCGAGGGCCTCGCGTGGTGAAACGCGGCCGGTTTTCATGAGTTGGGCGAGGTTCACGCCGTCCACGAATTCCATGAGGATGAAGTAGAGTCCGTCCTGTTGGCCGAACTCGTGGAGGGTGACGATGCCGGGGTGGTTGAGTTTTGCCAGCGCCCTGGCCTCGCGGGTGAAGCGCTCGGAAAATTCCGGCGATTGCCCGATGGCGGGCGGCAAGATTTTCAGGGCGACGATGCGATCGAGATCCTTCTGGCGGACTTTGTAAACCGCGCCCATGCCGCCCATGCCGATGAGTTCGAGGATTTCAAACTGCGGGAAAATTTTTGCGAGTTCATCAATCGGCGGCGGATTGAAGGAAGCGGACGCGCCATCCACAAGCGTGTCATCGGCGGCACCTTGCCGGAGCAGTTCCGCAGGATCGAGACCGGCGAGTGGTGTTTGTTTCTCCATCGGATCGTTGCCGGGCATTGTGTCCATACCCACCTCAGAAGCAATCCGGGGGATTCGTTACGGAATTTTTTTACCGCAAATCCGCAAAGGCCGCTGAGGAAATTCCCTAGCATGACGCATGAGGACAGAATCATTTTGAAGAATCCGCTTTGCGTTTCCTTTGCGGCCTTAGCGGCTTTGCGGTAAATCCATTGCCCTTCGATACTCATGCCCGCGCTTGTCATCCGGGCTGCGATGGTTCAAGCGCAGTCATGCGGAAAATCCTGCGCGAACAATTCGGATTCGATGTCTTCCGTGCAGGGCAGGAGCCGGTGGTGTGCGCTTTGCTGGACGGGCGCTCGGCCTTGGCGGTGTTTCCCACGGGCGGCGGGAAGTCGCTGTGCTATCAGCTCCCGGCGCTGATGCTGGAGGGGCTGACGCTGGTGGTTTCCCCGCTCATCGCGCTGATGCGTGATCAGGTGGATGCGCTGCTGGCGAAGGGTGTTGCCGCAGCGCGGCTGGATTCCACGCTGGGGCCGAGCGAGCTGGCGGATCTCTATCAGCGCCTCGATCGTGGTGAAATCTGCATCCTCTACATCGCGCCGGAGCGTTTTTCTAATGAGGCGTTCCGGCTGCGACTGAAGCGTTTGAAGATCGCGCTCATCGCCATCGACGAGGCGCACTGCATCTCCGAGTGGGGTCACAATTTCCGCCCGGACTATCTGAAGCTCGCGGGCATTTGCCGGAAACTCAAAGTCCCTCGCGTGTTGGCCCTCACCGCCACGGCAACGCCGAAAGTAGCGCGGGACATCCGCAAACAGTTCCGCATCGCGGCGGAGGATCATGTGCAGTTGAGCTTTCACCGTGCGAATCTCGACTTGCGCGTGACTCCCTGCACGGCGGCGGAGCGCAAGCCGCTGCTGTTAGAAAAACTGCGCGCTGTGGTCGGAGCGGCAATCGTTTATGTGACACGGCAGGAAACTGCAGAGGAAGTGGCCACGTTTCTTGCGAAGAACGGACTCGCCGCTCGCGCCTATCACGCCGGGCTGCCGGATGAATTCCGTGCCGACGCGCAGAACTCTTTCATGGCCGGTACCACGCGCGTCATGGTGGCGACCATCGCCTTCGGCATGGGGATCGATAAGGCGGACATCCGCGCCGTGTTTCACTACAACCTGCCGAAGAGTCTGGAAAACCACACGCAGGAGATCGGCCGTGCAGGACGTGATGGAAACCTCGCGCTTTGTGAGATGCTTGCCTGCGGCGACGACCTCACCGTGCTGGAGAACTTTATTTACTCCGACACGCCGACACCACGCGCGCTCGGCAATCTGATCGACCGCGTGCTACGGCTCGGCCCCGCGTTCGATGTCTCACCGTATGAACTCTCCACCGTCTGCGACATCCGGCCCGGTGTGGTTTCCACGGTGATGACTTATCTGGAAATCGCGGGCATCCTGGAGGCGACGGGAATGTTTTACGCGACCTATCGCGTGAAGCTGCTCAATAGTTCCGAGAAAATTCTAGCAGGTCGTGCGGCCTCTGAGCGCAAACTGATCCAGCGCATCCTCGACAGCGGCGAGATGAAACGCTGGTGGCTGCATCTCCAGCCATCGGTGATCGCGGCGGAGCATGGCATCGCGCGTGAGAAGATCGTGACCACGCTCAACGGCATGCAACAAGCGGGCGACATCATGCTGGCCGTGTCCGGCGTGCGGCAGACTTATCGTATGAAGAAGGAACCCGCAGACATCAAGACGCTCGCCGCCGGTCTGGTGGAAAAATTTCTCCATCGTGAGGAAACGGACCTCGCACGTCTGCGGCAGGTCTTGGGACTCTCCGCGCATCGTGGCTGCCTCACCGGCTATCTAACAAAACATTTCGGCGAGACTCTGGCGGAGCCATGCGGTCATTGTGATCGTTGCCGCAGCGTGCCTGCGAAAACGATCCGTCGCCAGAAGCCACGCAGGCCGGATGATGAGGAGATTTCCCAAGTGAGATCGCTGGTGGATGAGAAACACGCCGCGCTGACCACGCCGCGCCAACTTGCGCGTTTCCTCTGCGGTATGGCGAGTCCTGCGGCCACGCGGGCACGAATCACAAGGCACGCCGCCTTCGGCATGTTCGCGGACTTGCCCTTCGCAGAGGTGCTGGTGATCGCGGAGGCTGCGTAGGCTTTTTGCCAATAGCAATTGCAGCAACCAGCTTCCGCCCGTGCGACCAAAGGATTGTTAGAAGTTCATCTTTAGCTTGCCCACGTGAAGACAAGCTGAAGCTTGGACTCCATATGATGAAGCTTGGAATCCAGCGTTGCTGGATGAGTGATGTTTCCTGTTAGTCCTGATGGAACATCGGCTTGAGGGGGACGCGCACGGGCGAGTTATCCGGGTTCACTTCCATGATGTCTGCCATGTGAATCCACCAGCGTTTCATCAACTCGGTCTTGCGGAGTTCCGCAGCGGTGTGGTTGGCGCTGAGTTTCTGCACTGAGAAGAGCGTTCCGGTTTCCTCATCAAGGAAGATGGAGAAGTCGCTAATGCCTGCGTCGCGGATGGCCTTGGATAATTCCGGCCAGATGGCGTCGTGGCGTTTCTTGTATTCGTCGCCCATGCCGGGTTTGAGTTTTAGCTTGTTGGCCGCAAAGGTGTGAGCGGGTGCTGACGGTGCCTTTGCTTTCGCATTGGGATCGACGGCGGGTGCGTTGCTTGTGGCAGGCATGTCTTGTTGTGCGAGACGGCGCAGTTGATCCGCCTCCTTCAGCCAAGCGAGTTCGAGTTCCATGACTTTGCCGGGATTTTTCGATGCGAGGTTATGGGTTTCACAGCGGTCCTTGCCGAGGTCGTAGAGTTCCCATGGCTCGCCGGAGCGAGCGACGAGTTTCCAATCACATGCACGCAGCGCGCGATGGCCGTCATGGTAAAACCAGAGAGAATCGCGTTTCACCGCGCCGTCTTTGGTGAAGGCGGGCTTGAGACTTTTACCGGGCAGAGCGGGGACTTTGAGGTCTGCGATCTTTTCCGGAATCGCCGCGCCGGTCACGTCGAGCAGGGTGGGTACGATGTCGATCAAATGTCCTGGCTGCTGGCGTAGGCTGCCGTGTGCGTGGATGCCAGCGGGCCAGTGAACGATGAGCGGCGTGGTGATGCCGCCCTCGTGCGTCCATGACTTGTGGAGGCGGAATGGAGTGTTAGAGGCGCTGGACCAACCCGGGCCGAGGCAGAGGTAGGTTTTGGCGGAGCCGGGCGCGGCGGTAGGATCGTTGTTGTCGCCACGGAGGATTTGTTCGGAACTCGCGCCGTTGTCGGAAACGAACATGACCAGGGTATTGTCGAGCGCACCCATGGCGTTGATTTGCTTGAGGACACGCCCAATCTCGATGTCCATGCGATGGATCATGGCGGCGTGGATGGCCATCTTCGTCGCTTGGAATTCCTTCTGGTTGTTAGAAAGACTGTCCCATGCCAGTGCCTGGCCGGTTTCATCCGGGTTGATCTGTTTGCGCAACTCGTCCGCTGTGAGGTTCCAGCGCGGATTGATCGTGGGTTCCAGTGGTGAAAGCGCGCAATCGACGATACCCATCTGCTTCATGCGTGCGAGGCGTTCGTTGCGGATCGCGTCCCAACCGAATTGATAGCGGTCTTTGTAGATCGCGATGTCCTCCGGCAATGCCTGCAACGGAAAATGCGGCGCGGTGAAGGCGAGGTATTCGAAGAATGGCTTCTCGGGAAATTTCTCGGCATGTTCCTTAAGGCACTTGATGGCGTGATCCGCGATGTAGCGCGTGGCGTAGTAACCGCTGTCGGGTTTCACCGGTGGCAGGGGCTTGTCATCCTCGAAGTGAGCTTGAGGAGAGAAGAATCGGTTGTGGTCTTCGAGCGAGTAAGAGCGATCGAATCCAGCGGACAAGCGCTCGCCGTCCATGTGCCATTTGCCGGAATGATAGGAACGATAGCCGAGCGGTTTGAGATAGGCGGGCAGCATCTGCGCCCAGCGCGGGCGGACGCCATTGGCTCCGCTGGTCACGCCGAACATGCCATACTCGCCACGCTCCACTTCCGGGAGCAAATCACGCCGCACGGACTGCGGATAGTGGCCGGTCAGGATCGAGGCGCGCGATGACCAACAACGCGCTGTGTTGTAGAAGTTGGTGAAACGAAGACCACCTTCTGCGAGGAGATCGAGATTCGGTGTTTGGATTTCTCCGCCGTAGCAGCCGATGTCGGAATAACCCATGTCATCGGCGACGATGACGAGGATGTTAGGTTTTGGCGCGGCTGATAGCAGTGATGAAAACGCGAGGAGTGCGGGAAGGAGCATACGGTTCATGGCTTTTGTGATTTAAGATAGTCCAGCCAGGCTTTCTCATCTTTGATTTCACCATCGGCGCTCCATGCGAAGCCGGTGCGATAGGAGATGGTGCCGGACTCATCGGGACGGACCACTAACATAGCTTGCTCGCCCGGGCTGTCTTTTCCTGAAACAGGAACGCGCTCGGTGCGAGTGACGATGGAGGGATTCACAATGATGCCGATGCCGAGTGTGCCACCCGCAAAGGGACCGTGAATCGCGGCGATGCCACTCGCGGCATCCAGCGTGATGTTTGCATCCTCGCTTTGCGCCGTGAGGCCGATGACGACTTCCTGCGGAAGACGGACTCCGGGTTTGCGATTACGGAAACGCTGATTCGGCTGGCTGGAGAATGTTGAAGTGACATCGCACAGGCGCTCGCCCATCCGCAGACGGGTCACGCGGTATTCGTGCAAGGGTTTGCCATCTAACTGAATCGGGTAGCGGTGAACGGTGTGGAACTCCGCGACATCGGGGCGAGTCCAGATGATTTCCGCAGAGATGTAGGTGTCCGAGCTGACGGGCTTGCCATCGATCCAGAGAGCAGTGCCACCGCAGCCACGGGTGTTACCCACCTTGAACGCATCAAGACCCTCGCCATGATCGGTGTGATAGCTGCGGTTGTTTTTCAATTCCTCCACATACCATTTCTCGATGATGGGGCGGGTGACACGTTTGGTCCAGAGGTCGATGCCGCTGTCTTCGGGGCCGGAGCGCAGGGCGGGGCCGTAGGTGCGGAAGGCGATCTTGTCGTTTTCCCATGCGAGGTCGTCCTTGCGCTCGGGAACAAGCCGCGCCCAGGCGCGTGGAGTGATGTCCTCGGCATGGATTTTCTCCGCTGTCTTCAACAGTGTGGGTCCATCTGCGGGTTTGATTCCTAACAGACGAAGGAGCTCGCTGCCGGCAAGCAGGAAGGCACCGGTGCCGTAGTCTTGGGTGTTGGCTGCTTCAAGTTTATCGGGAGCGGCTCCCACCGGTTGCACGTAGCCGACTAGGCCGTTTTCCTGCACGCGGGTCATCAGCCCGTTCCATGCGCGGGTGATGACGGGCAGGTGTGTGTTGCGGTCTAGCAAGCCGCGATTGATGCCCCATGCGAGGCCGAAGGTGAAGAAACCGCTGCCGCTGGTCTCTCCAGTGTCGATCTCCTTCGGGTCTAACAAACTGGGGTGCCACAAGCCGTCTGCCTGCTGTGCAGCGAGGATGGCGATGGTCATTTCCTTGAAGAGGTTTTCGTAAAAGCCGCGCTTGGCATGGTCTTTCGGAAGGTGTTCGAGCATCAGTGCGAGTCCGCCATAGACCCAGCCGTTGCCACGGCTCCAAAAGGTCTTATTGCCAGCGGGGGTTTTCTTTTCAAAGAAGGTGGCATCGCGGAAGAAGAGATGTTTCTCGCGATCATAGAGGTGATCGTAGGTGACTTGGAATTCCTGATCGAGGAAGTCGAGATACTTACGCTCGCCGGTGGCGGTGAACAAACGCGCGAGCGTGGGGGGAGCCATGTAAAGCGCATCGCACCAAGTCCAGCGGTCGCTCACTGTGACGCCCATGGTTTTCGGCTTGGTGCCGTGGGCGAGCTGCTCGGTGACGGGATGGGCGATCACATGGGACAGTCGCTCGCGCATCGGGGTGATGCGTTCCTCACGCGACTTATCCATCAGATAGATATCGAGCCATGCGTGGCCGACGGCATGATCATCTGCATGATAGACGCGGTTCGATGGAGTCCAGCCGGCCTGGGTTCCCATGCGGATCACTGCGGTGAGGTATTTCGGATCACCGGTGGTGAGGGCGGTGCGCAACAGTCCGTCATAAAGCGGTGCGATGATCCAATCGCGGATTTCAGTGCCTGAAGGATTCGCGAGTTGCCAATCAGCGGAGCGTTTCAGCGCGGCGCTGATGGTGGCGGGATCCAGTTCCGAGGCGCGGGACGAACAGGTGGATGCCAATGAAATGGCTGCGAACAGTAAGAGTCGTAGGGAGCGCATGGAGCGATTCAATCGAAGTCGCCGAAAAGGGGAAGGGTGAATACTCTCAGTCCTCGGGATTTGTCTGGCAGTAGGAATAACATGCAGCGTGTGTTCGGATTGCTGGAAACGTATCGGTCATAGCAAAGCACGGATTTCCCATCGGCTTCAAGACGGTACGCCATCAGGCGTTGCTTGCCTTCCTCTTTCGGGGTCAGCTTGGCAACCAACTGCTTGCCCACTTCCACTTTGTGTTCATCTAGTCCTAGCTTAATCGTGGCAGCATTCGTGCTGAAGTTCACCATAAGCACGCTACATTTATGGAATCCCGATTCCTTGAGATCCACGACATGGGCTTCATAGGCATCGTTCTCTTCATTCGTTCTCAAAACTACTAGTGCACGGTTTGCGGCGGCGGGATAGGTGAACTGGCAAACGCTTTTCAACCCCTTGTCCTCCTTCAACGCCAGATGCAATTCCCCTGCCTTCGCCGGTATCCAGTCGGTGATGCTGGAGGATCTGAGTTGAGCGGTGCCGTGCTCCTTCCATTTCCCGTCTTCATCCTTGGTTGCGAGAACGATATCCTGATCCTCTGCAATACTTGAGATACACACGAAGCGCAGGTTGCGTTCTTCCTTTTTCTTGCCAGGGTTTTTGCCCAAAGAGGGTAATAGTAAACCAATGGAAACGGCGGCAATGCTAAGAAAAAAACGGGATTTTGACATGATGCGTTGACGGTTGGTGAGCTTTATTCAAAAGGGCCGAATTCCGTGAGAGTAGTCGCCCTGAGTCCAGAGTCTTGGTAGGGTAATAGTAAGATGAACTTCCTTGTTTTTTGATCCGTTGAAAGAAACTTGTCATAACAGGGAACGATATTCTTGTCCTTGTCCCTGTGTCCAATAGTCAATCTTAACTTTCCGTGCTCATTCGCATCAATGTCAGTCACGATCTGTTTCCCTTTTGCCACTGTGAATGTTTTGTCTCCCATTTTCATCAGCGCAGTGACATTGCCGTAGTTGAGAACGAGAGCCTTGCCTTTCTGGAACCCGAGGTTGCTGGGATCGATCACCTGCGCGCGGTAGGTTTTGTTTTTCATATCCGGCAACAGAATGATGATGGAACGTTTGGTGGCTAGTGGTGCGGTGAACGAGCCGTAGGATTTGAACTCAGCTTTCTCCTTCCGGATCATGTGGGTCAAACCAACTGGTGCCTTGAACCAATCGGTGACGTAGGGCGAGCGGAGTATGTGCTTGCCGCGCTCGATCCATTTGTCGTCTTCGGTCTTGTTCGCGAGGATGAACTCTTCTTCATCACCACTCAGGGTTTGGACGCAAATCATTCGTATCATGTTCCCTTTGTCCTCTTGTGTTGGGGCTGGAGCAGTTGGGGCCGCAGGCTGTGTCTGGCAAAAGACCGGCGAAATCATTGCTGCGAAAAATGCTAGGCAAGAGAGGTGCCGAGCCAGAATGGAAAGAGATTGTTTAGGCATGTTCAGATTTCCTCAGGATTCAGCCAACGGAAGGAGACGATGTCGAACTTCCTTCCGAACGTCGAGTTTGCCGTGGTGAGTTCTTCCGAAGTTTCGGCTGCATTAGTGGTATCGACGTATCCTGGAAAACGCTGCACTACCGCCTCGCACCAAGCCTTGGCGAGTAGCTTGCCGGAGGCGTCACGCGCGTCGCCATAGGTGCGGATGACAAAAGTGTCGCCGCGGACGGCAATTTGAGAGCCGAAGGCGCTGAGCAAGGCGGCCTGGCTGAGGTATCCGGCGCTGCCGATGGCGCGGGCGGGAACCTTTTCGTGGTTTAGCGTGTCCTTGCCTGCCAGTGCCGGGATGTCGTTCACAGTAAGAATGCGTTCGGCCTCGGTGTAGCGCTGATTGAGGCCGGACTTGTCGATGGCCGCTTGTAATGCACCCAAGGCTCTGTGGAGTTCATTGCTGCTGTTGGGGCGGCGGTTAACGAAGTCCGCCATGCTGAGGAAGGGACCGCGTTCCTTGACTTCCTCCACGATGTTGATCGCGAGCCTCTCCATTTCAGAATCGGATTGATCCTTGAAACCGTTCCAATCTTCCGCGTAGCCGTCGGTGGTTTTATCGTATGCTGCATATCCCAGTGTGCCGAAAGGTAGGTTTTTCTTTGAAGTGCCAGAGGGGCCAAGAAGCTCCTGATCGCGGACACTGGTGAGGAATGCCTTCCAAGCTGTGAGCGAGGTGGAGTTCACGTTGAATGCTCCATCGACGAGAAGGTATTTCGGAAGTTTGTTGATGGCGGTGGGTTTGAAGAACTCGCTGTCAAACAGATCGCTCAAAGCCTTTTGTACAGATTCGCGCGGGTTGTAAGCGAGGCGTCTGTTGCGAAGTGTGCCTGTTCCTTCGGCGAGTTCCTTGAATTGTTCGCGCGGTGATCGGCCATCCTTCAGATAGGCGCTGCTACCGCTTCCCCGGACGTCTGTGACTCCTGATAGAAACCAGGAGTCCCAAAGCGCAGTGTTGGCCATCCACGATGGGTCGTGGTAGGTGCCGTCGGACACGCTGCTGGAGTTGAGAAATGGATTAGTCCAGGAGTTTCCGATCGATTTCGCCATGGCGGGCAGGCCGTTCGCGTTGCCGTTGAGGGCACCCGGGGTGGTGAAACGAGCAGTAAGACCGCAGGCGATGGCGTTCTCGAAGGTGCCGAGGGAGAGCGGTGGCGACAGCGGGATGCGGCGCTTGACCGCCATGAAGGCTCCGCCCGACTCCACTTGCCGACCGCCTCCCTGATAGATTCTTTCCTTACCGATGTCACCAATCGCCATCGAGCGTCTATTATCAAATTCGTATTCCATCGATTCCGCGATGGTGACCAGTTGGGAGTTCTGCATGGTGAGGTCCGTATTTGCTGGGGTGGTCGTTGAGGCGATCATGGTGTTGATGGCTGGTTCGTGCAGTTGATAGGGGCGAGAGGCGAACGCGTTCGGCGGCGTCAAATCGATTCGGCTTTTTTCGACGTTGGGCATCGTCGTGACCATCATGACCGGCTTGGGGAATCCGATGAAAGCACTGATAGGAAGGGACGTCGGGGGGCGGATCGAGACTGGCATGTAGCGGCTGATCGGCGCGGCGGCGTCGGTTAGCACGCTGCCTCCACCGCCGGAGAGCCGATGCGTGCTGATACCGGTGTCCGAGCCGCCGGAGGCGTTTCGGATTTTCGCATAACAAGAGATCCATCCGCTGGGGGTCGCACCGTTGTTAGTAGGTGCAGGGATCATCGTGAAATCCATGGTGTCGGTGGCAAGTAGTCCGGTGGCGCGGAGACCGTCAACTTTGGGGTCGTAAGTGGTATCCGTTGACCATCTTTTTTCATCAATACGCAATCCTCCGCGTGGTTTGTAGCCGCGCTTCAGGTTGACGCTTTCTGATGATTTGTCGGTGATGGAAGCGCCATACACTGCGGCCTCGCCCGGATCGAGCGTGAAGCCCCCGCTGATGGAGGATCTGAAGTAGGGGTAGTTGATAGCTTGGACGGTGTGGGAGTGTTTGATCGTATTATTACTGCGAATGCTCCACTTGGGCCTGTAAGGGAATCCCTCCATCTCCATACGGAGAAGCACGCCAGATGGCCAGACGATTGGGATGTCGTTGGGGTTTGAGGTGACGACCATGGCATCTATCATGGCGGCGATTTGGTAAGTGTTTGGTTTTGCTCCTGCCGTGGTGTCAGGCTCGGCGATGAAAGATAGCATGACGTTTTGCGCCTCCATCTTCGGTTTGCGGTAGAGGAAGAAGCGGTCCTGAATCATCGCCTCCTTGGTGTTCTTGTTCATCAACTGGGGTTTACCGCTGCTCCAGTCCACCTCGCGGTGGATTTGATGGAAGAGGTGTAGTTCCTCAAGGTTGATGCCCCAGCGATCGGCTCCTGCCGCATTCGCGGGCAAGCCGTCGATGTTAGAAACCGCGCCGTTTTCAGTGATTTGGAAGCGGTTCATGCGGCCACCAGCTAGATACAGAGGCTTGTCTTGAAGTTCCGTGACGGGGCGGGAAAGGAGATTGGAAAGGTCTCGCTTGAGGCGGCCCGCGCGCACGTCGCTGAGCACTCCAGCGGAGTGCACGGTGATGTCGTGGTTGATACCACCGATGCCGTTGTCCTTGAGGCCTGCGGTCAGGTTGACGATGCCGTTGGTGATCGCTGCGGATCGTTGACCTGGCTTCCAGTCGAATTTGGCCAGTTCTGTCACCGCTTTGTGTCCGACGTTGGGCGGCGACTGTGCGTCAACGAGTGGATTGGCTGCGATTTGCTTATCTTTGTCGTCTGAGTTTTCGAGACCTGCGTTGATCTTGGCTTTGACGGACTCGTCTGAGACCCACCAGGCGAAACGGCCTTGTTGTTTTCCGATCTTAACAGCCAGCATCGGTACCTGGATCTGGTCTTGCGGGAGGGACTTTTCTTTCAAGCTAGCTGAGCCGACGAGCGGAATTTTTTCGGCGGTGCTGTTGGTTGCACCGGATACGAGCCAACTGCGGAATTTGGGTACGCGGGATTGCGGGGTTTCGGGAGCGTTTGGATCTTCGGGGCTTTTCCAGGCATCATAGACTGCGGTCCAGTGCGGCTGGCCGTCTTTGGAAGTGGTGCCAGCGTCATGGGGTGCGGTAATGCGGGAGTCCGGGCCGAGTTCTTTCTGGAGTTCGCCGATCGCGAGCATGAGGGACAAGCGGGCGTTGGCGCGTGCGACGGCTCCTGCGTCACCTAGGGATGAGGTGCGCAAGGTGATGCTTGCGAGGCTGAGTAGTCCCACGGCGATGATAGTGAGTAGGACCATCAGCGAGAGGGTGACTACGAGAGCGAAGCCGTTTTTTGAGGAAACAGCGCGGGATTTATTGAGGGATAGCATGGGTTTGCCTGTGATGAGTTAGGAATCCTGCTTGGCTTCAGGATTCCTGGGTTTTTGTGGTTGCGGGAATGGGAAATCGCGCAATCACCAAGTAAAGACAGCTTAGTCTAGATGTCTGATAAGTCCATACCCCAAGGGGGTGAATCACTCACCCGAACGGGTGATTTTCTCCAAATGTATGCTTTCGGGGAATCGTGTGGGCGCGGTCCTTGCCTGTGGAGTGAATGTGGTTTTGACTGATTGCCGACTGATGAATGAGGGACTGGTTTTCCGGGAGGTTGCGCATGGTACGGTGGATTATCTGTGCATGGTGGCGCTGAGGGATGAGGGCTGCGCAGGCCGCTCGGGCTTGCTTTCACTGCGGATGAACTGGCGGTGGAGGATGGCAGCTTCCATCTTTCCGGCTGGCTGGGTGACGAGGTCATTGCCTGCACGGTGTTGGAGCCGTTGACCGCAGATTGCGTGCGGCTCAGGCAGTTTGCTGTTAGGGAGGGTTTCCAGGGCAGCGGTGTGGGAGGGAGGCTGTTGAAATTCGCGGAGCAGTTCGTGCGAAAGCGCGGTTACGATATTCGCGCATGGCTTTTCAATACCACATTCGCACTTGGGGATTCACTGCGATCAAGCTAGGGGGTATCGCCAATGAGTGAGTTAGAATTCAACCGCAGATGAACAAGATGAACGCAGATCAAGTGGATGAAGAGGTGGAATTCGCGAGATAAAAACCTGCCTCATTTTTGTCCTATCTTTCATCTGCGTCTATCCTGTTCATCTGTGGTTGAGGTCAGGTTTTTTTCCCTAGCTTGATTGCCGTGCTTGGGGATTCGACACTTGCCAGTCGCGCTCCTTAATCCTCGATTCTCACATCCTTTGGCTCCCAGTCGATTTTCGGTAACTCCATGTCCAGGCTCTTGAGTGTGTCTAACATGATGCGCGCGACGCAGAGGTTGCGGTACCATTTTCTATCCGCAGGCACGATGAACCATGGTGCGAACTCGGTGGAGGTTTTTCCGATCAAGTCTTGGTAGGCATGCATGAACTCATCCCAGCGTGCGCGGTCGGCTAAGTCATCGGGATTGAACTTCCAGTGCTTCATCGGGTTTTCGAGACGGGATTCCAGCCGCTTCTTTTGCTCCTGTTTGGAGATGTGGAGGAAGATTTTCACGATGGTGGTTCCTTCTTCCGCGAGCATGCGCTCGAACTCGACGACATGGTGCTGGCGGCGTTTCCAGACTTCATCGGGAAACAGTTTCTTCACCCGCACGGCGATGATGTCCTCGTAGTGACTGCGGTTGAAGATGACGAGTTGGCCGCGGTGAGGAACCTTGGAATGGATGCGCCACAGGAAATCGTAGGACAGCTCTTCCTCACTCGGTTTCTTGAACGAACGGACGTGAATGCCCTGCGGATCGATGTGTGAGAAGACGTGTTTGATGCAGCCGTCTTTGCCGCCGGTGTCCATGGCCTGCATCACCACGAGTACGCGGTGGCGGTTCTGGGCGTAGAGTATTTTCTGGAGGTTCTGCAGTTGGTTCTGAAGCTCGCCGAACTGCGGCTCGATCTCGCTTTTGTTCTCTCCCTGAAACAAGGATTTCTCGAAGCTATCGATTTTCGAGAAATCAACCTTGGTTCCGGGTTTCACCCGATATCGCTCCATCGCACCTCGGACTGGCATAGGCCTTTTATCCTGCGGGCAGTCCCGAATGACAAGCCCCGTCTCCGCCAACAGGCGACAAGTCACACATTCGGGATTGAAACCGGTGGCTGGCCGCGTTGTGCTCTGGCGATGCCGAAAATCCGGAAGTCCGTCAAAGCGCCCGCCGCGCCCGAATCCCTCACCACCGCCCTGCACATCGGTGCGAGTTCCGTCTCCATGATGGTGGCGGAGCGAGCGGCAGACGGAACTCTGAAACCCATCGACTTCCTCGAACAGCCGGCACCCGTGGCGCGTGACATTTTCCGCCAGGGAACCGTGAGCCTTTCCACCACCGAGCGCGTGGTCTCGATCATCAAGGGCTATCAGAAATCCCTCGCCGAGCTGGGACTCGATCCCCACGGCGTCACCCGCGCGGCCGCGACGAACATCCTCAGCGAGGCGCGCAACCATGACACGGTGATGAACCGCATCCGCATCGCATGCGGACTGCGCGTCGGCACCATCGACGATGGCGAAATGACTCGCCTGATCTATCTGAAAACCCGCCGCCGCCTGCGCCATCTGCCCGCGATGCGCAAGGAGACGACGCTCGTCGTCCATGTGGGTCCGGGCAACACGCGCGCACTGCTGTTTCAGAACGGCCTCATCACGCGCTACACCAGCTACCGGATGGGCACGCACCGCACACGCGAGGCGGTGGAAGCATCGCACGCGGAAGGCCCCGCACTGTTGCGCGTGATCCGCGAGCACGCTTTCGGAAACCTCGCGCAGATTCGTTTCGACTACTCGGATGTCATCATCGAGGGCATGGTGATGATCGGCTACGAAGTGCAATCCGTCGCCGCCTCACTCGGCAAGTCCGGCACCGCGTGTCCTATCAAAACGATGCGCCAGTTCACTGCCGACGCCGCCACCATGAGTGACGTGGAGTTGGTGAAACGCTTCCATCTCGACTATCAGACGGCAGAGGCCTTGCTACCCGCGCTCGAAATCAATCTCGCCATCGCGGAAACCTTCAAGCTGAAGGAAGTCCACATCCCCGAGAGTGAATACGAGCAAGGCTTGCTGCACGACCTGCTCGTCTCGCGCGAACTCACCGGCGGCTTCGCCGAGGAGGTGCTGCGTTCCGCACGCATCCTCGCAGTGCGCTATCAGTCGGACCCCGGCCACGGCGAACACGTCGGCAATCTCTGCGCGAAGTTTTTCGAGGAACTCGCGGATCTCCATCAGCTCAACGAGCACGACGCGTTGCTGCTCCAAGTGGCCGCCATCCTCCACGAGGTAGGCACCTACGTCAGTCCGCGCGCCCACCACAAACACTCGGAATACCTCATCCTCAACTCCGAAGTCTTCGGGCTGGATCGTATGGACGTCACCATCGTCGCACTCGTCGCACGCTACCACCGCCACTCGTGCCCGGTGCTCGATCACCCGGGCTATGCAGCTCTAACCACCGAGGATCGCATCCGCGTGAACAAGCTCGCCGCACTGCTGCGTGTGGCGGATGCACTGGAACGCACCCATGCCCAGCGCGTTTCGCAGATCGAAATCCGTCGTGAATCAGGAAAACTCCGCCTGCGTCTCCCCGGTCTCGCTGATGCGGCTGTGGAACGCCTCGCCATGGCATCCAAGGCGGATCTTTTCGAGCAAGTCTTCGGCCTCAGCGTCATCATCGACGAAGACAACTAGGTGAACGCCGAACATCGAACTTTTAACGTCGAACTTCCAAGCTAACAACTTTCTTCAATGCCACTCCCTTACCTCAACCGCGAACTCTCTTGGGTCGAGTTCAACCAGCGCGTATTTAACGAAGCCGCGCGTGCCGATCTGCCGCTGCTGGAACGTGTGAAATTCCTCGCCATCACGGCCAGCAACCTCGACGAGTTTTTCCAAGTGCGCATAGGCAGCCTCATGGCGGTGAAACGCAGCGGCCTGAAATCCACGGATCCGTCAGGATACACGCCGAGCCGGACTCTTACCGCGCTGCGCCAACGCATCCTCCGCATGACCGAAGAGCAGTACACCCTGCTCAACGGCACCCTGATACCCGCGCTGGAAAAGGCCGGCATCCATGCGCTCACACCGCGTGATCTCACCGTCGGGCAGTCTGCCCAGATGGCCGCCACTTTTGAAGATCAGATCTATCCGCTGCTCACCCCACTGGCCGTGGACGTTGGCGAATCCCCACCACAAGTTCCCGGCCTCCAAATCATCGTCGCATGTCGCCTACTCGATCAGGAAACACAGATCACACGCCACGCCGTGGTGCCTGTGCCGGATACGATTGGCCGCCGCGTGCCGGTATCCATGGAGAACGGCTCGCACGCCTTCCTACTCGTCGAGGATCTCGTCGCCGCGAATGCCAGCCAGTTGTTTCCTGGAGAAACCGTCACCGCCACGACTGCCTTCCGCGTCACCCGCAATGGCGACATCGCCGTGCAGGAGGAAGACGCCATCGACCTCGCGGGCGAGATGGAGGATGTTCTAACAGCCCGTCGTTTCGCAAACACCGTGCGCCTCGAACTCCGCACCGATGCGCCGCGCGATCTCGCTCGCATGATTCAGGAAGTCACCGGAGCCACCGCGCAGGAAATCTTCCGCGTCCCCGGCCCGCCCGGACTCGCCTCGTTCATGGAACTCGCCTTCCTTCCGAACTTCGACCACCTACGCGCTGACGATTGGCCGGGCCAGAACTCGCCCGCCATCGCGCCGGGAGCCTCGATGTTTGAAACCATCGCCTCTGGTGACATCCTGCTCTTCCATCCTTACGAATCGTTCGAGCCGGTGCTGCGCCTCATCGAGGAAGCCGCCGCCGATCCTGATGTGGTCGCTATCAAACAAGTTCTCTATCGCACGGCGCGCAAGTCCCGCATCATCGACGCACTCATCTCCGCCGCCGAGAAAGGCAAACACGTCACCGCGCTCGTCGAGTTGAAAGCTCGCTTCGACGAAGCCCGCAATCTCGATCGCGCCGATGAACTCCAGAACGCCGGCGTCCAGATCGTTTACGGAGTGAAGGGTCTGAAAACCCACGCCAAGATCTGCATGATCGTGCGCCGCGAGTCCGGCCACTTGCGCCGCTACGTCCACCTCGGCACCGGCAACTACAACGAAACCACCTCCCGCCTCTACACCGACGTCTCGTATCTAACATGCAAGCCCGAGTATGGAAACGACGCCTCGCTTTTCTTCAATGCCGTTTCTGGAAGATCCAAGCTACTGCGTTTCCAGCGCCTCATCCCCGCGCCCACCGCGATGAAGCCGCGGCTACTGGACCTCATCACCGGCGAGGCCGAACGCGCGAAACAAGGACTGCCCGCCCGCATCACCGCCAAGGTGAACTCCCTTCAAGATCCCGAAATCATCGCCGCACTCTACAAAGCCTCCAAAGCCGGCGTGGAGATCAAACTCAACGTCCGCGGCATCTGCTGCCTCAAGCCCGGTGATGCCAAGCACTCGAAAAACATCGAGGTCGTCTCCATCATCGACCGCTTCCTCGAACACGCCCGCGTCTTCCACTTCCACCACGGCGGCGACTCAGAAGTGTACATCGCCTCCGCAGACTGGATGACACGCAACCTCGAAAAACGCGTGGAACTCATGATCCCCATCGAAGAGCCCGCCTTGAAACGCCGCCTCGTGCGCATGCTCGACGCGTTCTTCCAAGACAACACCCAAGCCTCTCGCATCCTGCCGGACGGCAGCTCCCAGCGCATCGTCCGTGTGAAAGGACAGAAAGCGTTCCGCGCTCAAGAGCATTTCTATCAGCAGGCGAAAAAAGCAGCCAAAGCCCGCGAGCACGAACGCGCCATGACCTTCGAGCCGCATGTCCCGGCGGAGTGATCCTTTTGACCGCCACTCGTGCGACCAAAGAATCGTTAGGAGTTCAAGCTTTAGCTTGCTCACTAAGACAAGCTAAAGCTTGGACTCTCAACCAACCATTCTTCCATGCACCTCCTCTTCGATCTCGATGGCACACTAACAGATTCCCGCGCCGGAATTTTCAACTGCTTGCGTCATGCGCTCACTTCTCACGGGCTGCCCGTGCCGCCGGATGACGAGCTGCTTTGTTGCATCGGCCCGCCCATCCAGCAGAGCTTGCGCAAACTCATCGGCCCAGATGCGCAGGACTTGTTCGAGTCGGTCCTGATCCGCTACCGCGAACGCTACTCAAGCATCGGCCTATTTGAAAACGAGGTCTATCCGGACATCGTAGAGGCTTTGAGCGATGCACACAGCCGAGGTCACACGCTGCACGTCGCCACATCCAAGGCGGAAGTCTTTGCGCAACGCATCATCCCACACTTCGGGCTGGATGGGTATTTCACCTCAGTCACCGGCAGCGAACTCGACGGCACCCGCTCGGAAAAAGCAGAGATCATCGCCCACATCCTGAAACGCGAGAACATCGATCCAACGCAGGCGATCATGATCGGCGACCGCAAACACGACATGATCGGCGCTCACAAAAACGGCATCCCTGCCATCGGCGCGCTGTGGGGCTATGGCACGGGAAGAGAGCTGATGGAATCCGGTGCCACGCTCTGCGCAAGGACACCACGACTGCTCGCGGAGTTGATTGAGTCGCTTCAGTGAGATGCTGTCAGTGGCACGGTCGTCTCGCCCGCGCCACGTATCCCATCACTGATTCTTCTTATCGAACGCGGCATCGAAGGCCAGCGAGCTGACGGGAAAATCCAAGCTGCGGACGAAAGCTGCGGCTTCCGCTCCTCCGTGGACGCGGTCCATTCGGATGTCCTCCCACTCGACGGAGAGCGGGCCACGGTAGCCGATGTCGTTGAGGGCGACGATGATGTCCTCGAACTCAATGTCGCCACGACCGGGCGAACGGAAGTCCCAGAAACGTCGTGTATCGCCGAAATCAGTGTGGCCGCCGAAGACTCCGACGCTGCCATCACCGTGGCCCCACCATGCGTCCTTCATGTGGCAATGGTAGATGCGATCAGGAAACTCGCGGATGAACTTCACGTAGTCCACGCCCTGATAGCCGAGGTGAGAGGGATCGTAGTTGAAACCAAAACGCTTGTGATTGCCCACAGCCGCGAGAGCACGCTTGGCGGAGGCGATGTCGAAGGCGATCTCAGTGGGATGCACTTCGAGACCGAAGTTGACGTTCACCTTGTCGAACGCATCGAGGATCGGCAGCCAGCGTTTGGCGAAGTCCTTGAAACCCTTTTCATAATACTCCTGCGAAGTCGGCGGGAAGGCGTAGATCGAGTGCCAGATCGAGGAGCCGGTGAAACCATTCACCACGGCGGGGAATTCGTCTTTGCCGTTACGGCCGGGTTTCGCGTTGAAAAGTGCGCGTGCCGCCTTCGCGGTGGTGATCATCTTCTTCGCGGCGCGCTTGCGTACACCTTCGGGATCGCCGTTGCCCCAGACATCGGGCGCGAGGATTGCCTTGTGGCGCTCGTCGATGAGATCGCAAACGGCCTGGCCGACGAGGTGATTGGAGACGGCGTAACAAGTGAGGCCGTGGTCCGAGAGCAGCTCCCATTTTTCCTTCACGTAGGTCTTGCTGGTGGCGGCGGCATCGACATCGAAGTGATCGCCCCAGCAGGCGAGTTCCAATCCGTCGTAGCCCATTTCATAGGCGAGCGGCGCGAGTTTTTCGAGGGGAAGATCGGCCCATTGGCCGGTGAAAAGTGTGACTGGGCGTGACATGGTTTCAGTGGTGTTGAGGTGGGATGGAAATTGCGGGAATGCCCTCCCCGCATCAATGCAAAAAACGGGATTTCCAGACTGGTTCTGCCTGATGGGGGAAACCAGGAGGTCGTCATATTTCAAATGACGGACGGGGCGGTGGCGAAGCCCCGATGGACGCGTGATCCCCAAGGTTGCTTCGCGGCTTCTTCATCATTCACCAGGGATCGGACAGAACACTGGCTGACACCGCTTACTGGTTATTGGTGAATTTTTTCCGATTCCGGGAAACTCGGCCATGACAAACCCGCCTTCATCCCTACACTCCCGCGCGTGAGCTATCAGGTCTTCGCACGGAAATACCGCCCCAAAACCTTCGACGATGTCCTCGGTCAGGACCACGTCGTCCGTACCCTGCGCAATGCGATCGCCCAAAAGCGGCTCGCCCATGCCTACCTATTCGTCGGCCCGCGCGGCACCGGGAAAACCTCCACCGCGCGTATCCTCGCCAAGGCGCTCAACTGCACCGGCGGCCCGAAAATCGACTTCGATCCTGACGAGGATGTCTGCATCGAGATCGCCGAAGGTCGTTCGCTCGACGTGCTGGAGATCGACGGTGCCTCTAACAATGGCGTCGAACAAGTGCGCGATCTACGCGAGTCCGTGCGCTTCGCGCCGGCGCGCGGCCAGTTCAAGATCTTCTACATCGACGAGGTCCACATGCTCTCAAACGCGGCGTTCAACGCCCTGCTCAAGACGCTCGAAGAACCGCCGCCGCATGTGAAATTCATCTTCGCCACCACCGAGGCGAACAAGATCCTGCCCACCATCCTCTCGCGCTGCCAACGCTTCGACCTCCGGCCTATCCCCACGGTAACGATCGCCGCACACCTGCTCCACATCGCCTCCGAGGAAAAAATCTCCCTCGATCAAACCGCCGCCTGGGCCATCGCCAAGGGCGCGGACGGCGGCATGCGCGACGCCCAGTCGATGCTCGACCAGCTCGTCGCCTTCTGCGGCGATCACATTTCCGAGGACAACGTGCTCGATGTCTTCGGTTTCACCTCGCGGGAAAAAGTCGCCGCTCTAACGGCCACCCTGCTCGCCCGCGAAACACCCGCGGCGCTATCCCTCATCCAGAAGGAAGCCGAAAGCGGCCGTGAATTATCGCAGTTGTTAGGAGAACTCATCGGCTGCCTGCGCGCCCTGCTTGTCGCCAAGCTCGATCCCTCAGCCGATGGCGAAGGCATCCCTGCCGATCTCTGGCAGAAGCTCCTGCTAGATGCCAACAACTACGCGCCGGACCGCATCCTCGCCGCCATCGACGTTTTCGCGGAAACTGAAGGCCGCATGAAATGGGCCACCAACAAGCGCCTCCACTTCGAACTCGGCGTCATCAAGTGCATCCAGACACTCGGTGAAATGCGCATCACCGACATCATCAAAGTGCTCACCAAGGGCGCGAATTTCACCTCATCCGATGAAACTGGCGGCATTCAAGCGCCCGCTCCAAGCCCTGCGGAAATTCCGCAGCCGCAAGAACCTGAAATGCATTTGGAGCCGGAGCCAGTCGCTCCAGAGCCAGTCGCCATCCAGCCGAAGCCAGAACCCGAGCCCCCCGCGAAACCCAAGCCTGCAAACGCCGGTTTCGGCCTTGATCATCTGATCGCCGCCGCCCCGGAAGAATCCGAGCCGCCGCCCGCACCAGAACCACCGCCGTGGAAAGAAGAAGCCACACCCGCCGCCGAAGCCCCCGCTCCAGTGGCCCCGGCGGAAGACCCGTTCTATCAGGATCCGCTCATCCAAGCCGCGCTGGAGAACTTCGAAGGCAAGGTCGTGACGCACTGACGGTCAGTGGTGAGAGCCTATTGTCCCAACCTCAAATTCCCAATTTCCTTTTTCGGGCTATCCCCTCGGCGGGTTTGGGCAGGGCGTTGAAGCTACTTTTTACACGTCCATCATCGTCTGATCGTAGAACGCGAGGTAGTCATCCGGTGTCGGCCCTTCGCGCCAGGCCATGGCGCTTTTGGGGTGGAGGTTCATTTGGCCGGAGATGTTGTAGGGAATGGACGGGCCCCAGTCGAACTGCTGCTTCATCGGCAAGATCGTATTCTGGATGCAATCGAGCACGGGGCGCAGCTTGAACTTCGGGTTGCGGAGGAAACCTAACAGGATTTCCATCGGGCAGTTGCCCGCGCCGCGGCCGAGGCCGAGCATGGTAGCATCGACGCGGTTGGCACCGAGGATGATGGCCTCAACGGTGTTCGCGAAGGCGAGCTGGAGGTTGTTGTGGGCGTGCATGCCGATGTGCTTGCCGGTGCCTTCGACGGCTTTGGTGTATTTCCGAACGAGGTGGTCGATCTGCTCGCGGAAGAGGTTTCCATAACTGTCCACGACGACGACTGTGCCAGCGGAGGATTTCGCGCCGATCTCAAGCGCTTGGTCGATGTCCGCCTCCGCGACGACGGAGATGGCCATGATGTTGAGCATCGTTTCATAACCGAGTGCGGTGCAGTGCTCTACCATCTCGACAGCTTCGGAAATCTGGTGGACGTAACAGGCGACGCGGATGACATCGAGCACGCTGTCTTTGGCGGGGATGATGTGGTTTCTCCAATCGCACTTGCCGCCGGCATCAGCCATGGCGGCGAGTTTCAGGCCGGTGGTCTCGAAGCTGTGATCGCCGACGACGCGGCGCATGTCTGCTTCCTCGCAATGACGCCATGGGCCGAATTTATCCTTTGGAAACTGAGCGGGATCGTTCTTGTAGCCGATCTCCATGTAGTCGATGCCGGCAGCGATGCAGGCCTGATAGACGGCGCGCACCTGTTCGTCGGTGAAGCGGGAGTTGTTGATGAGTCCGCCGTCGCGGATGGTGCAGTCTAGGACTTTGATTTCGGGGCGATAGGTGATCCACGGGGCTTTGTTGCTCATGGGCAGGAGCTTAGGGTGCGGGCTCCGCCGGGACAAGGCTGTGATTTTGATGAGAGTGAGGCGGCATGTTCCTCAGGGGACATGCGGCAGTAGCCACTTCTCACGCTTGAACCAAGTTTCCTGCCTCTTCGCGTATTGGCGGGTGGCGGCGTTGATGAGTTCCTCGCAGGTGGCGCGGCTGATCTCACCTGAGATCAGCGAGCGGATCTCGCGGAAGCCGATAGCTTTTTCGCAGTTGTTGGAAACGTGGGTGAGGGCAGCGACTTCTTCGATGGCACCGCTATCGAGCATCGTGCGGGTGCGCAGTGCGATTCGTGCATGGAGATCCTCGCGGGTGCGCTGGATGGCGAGGCCGTGGAGGCTGGCGGAAATCCGTGCGGTTTTGGTTTCCCACTGGTCGCGGAGATCGGAGGCTTTTTGTCCGGTGAGCAGGCAGATTTCCAAGGCGCGTGAAACGAAGCGGCGGTTTTGCAAAGCGGTGCGCGAGGCTTCGACGGGATCGAGTTGTTGGAGTTGTGCGACGAGATCGTCGAGCGCGCGTGCATCGAGTTCGGAGCGGAGGGTGGCATCGCCTTGTGGGAGCGGAGCAGGGCCATGGGTGAGGAATTTCAGATAGAGCCCGGAGCCGCCAGTGATGATTGGCGTTTTTCTGCGGCTCTGGATTTCCTCAATGACGGGTTGGGCTAGGCGCATGTAGCTGCCCGCATCGGCGGCTACGGTGGGATCCAGCACGCCGTAGAGATGATGCGGAACGAGCGAGCGTTCTTCCGTCGAAGGTGCTGCACTGACGATCTCAAGGCTGCGGTATAACTGGAAGGCGTCGGCGTTGACGATCTCGCCGTCGAGTTGCTCCGCCATCTCCAATGCGAGCGAGGACTTCCCGGATGCTGTGGGACCGCAGATGTAATAAGGAGTGACGACACTCTTGTCGTCACTGAACACAGTGGGGACAGGAGTGTCCCCACTCCTTATGGGATCGCCAGTGCTCGCTCGCTTTGCCATAAGGTGAAATTACTGGGGACTTCGTTACTTTGGCTTTGCCTTGCTGGTCACTTTGATGAGCGCCTTGTCGCTCTCGCTCGATTTGGCGACAGACGAGGCGGTGACGGCTAAGGTGCGCTTTTCGGCGCTTCGTTTGCTCTTTGCGGTGACGACGACTTTGAGGATTTCAACGGCATTGGGTGCGAGGGTGGCGGTCTGATAGGTTCCAGCCACGATCGCAGCAGTGATGTTCGTGGTGCCCTTGAAGTAATTGACGGTAAAGTCGGAATTACCCGGTGTGGCTTTCACTTTGAAGGAATCTGGAGCGGTGCCGTCATTTTGAACTCCGATGTAGGCTGGCTTGGTCGCCTTAAAGCCGAGGCCGAGAGCTTGAGTCTGGCCGACGCCGGTGTTGTTGTAGATGTTCGCGCCGAGTGTTACGGTTGATTTCAGACCAATCAGAAGGTCTGTCTTTCTTGTCGGGATAATCACCACCACTGGCACCAGCTCGTAGCGGATCGCGGCAGCCTCTCCTGGTGCGCTGTTGGCTCCATAGAACTCGCCAGCAACGATGATTTTTCCATTGCTTTGCTGGGCCACGCAGTAGGTTTCACGGGTGGTAGGGCCGGTGGTGATGACCTTGCCATCATTGTCAAAGGCCGTATCCAGAGATCCGTTGCTGTTGAACATGAGCATTGCGAAACTTCCGACGCTGGCGCTGTCAGCGGGGTCTCCACCCGCAGTGCCTACAGCGAGGATTTTGCCGCCGCTTTGCAGCTTGATGCCTCGGATGCTGTCATAGCCGCCGATGTGGTCGATGATGGCCATGCCATCGGTGTCAAAGGTGGTATCCAGTGCGCCAGTGGAAAGGTAACGGAACAGGGCGAAGTCATCTGGTTCTGAGAAGGGGTTTTTGATGTAAGATGAGCCTCCTACGACGATTTTGTTGTCTGCCTGGATGGCGACTGAGGCGGGACTGTTGTTTTGGTTGCTACCGCCAGTGATGAGGTAGCCGTCTGTATCGAAGTTGGTATCCAAGGTGCCATTCGTATCGTAGCGGGCGACCATGTTCTTGTAGCCGTAGGGCGACTGGGGTTCTTGGTATGCGCCGAC
>JANMLQ010000123.1:0-7842 GCA_031372635.1 Akkermansiaceae bacterium
TTCGTTTGGGACCGCAGGTCCGCCTCGGGCTGCTCTCCACCCCGCCTCGCGACGACGCAGTTGCCTCCGGCTGCTTTCCCGTTGCTCGTCTCGGGATGACTCAGACTTTCACTGGTTGATTTCATGTATGTGCGCACGCACGAGAGGCGGACTCCGATCCGCCATGCCCATGAGAAGCCAATGAGATGAGGAAACCGCTTTTCATTGTCCTTCCATGGGCATGGCGATGCGGCATGGGCAGCGCTGATCCGCATCTTCCGCAGGTGGTGACGCGGCACAAACCGCCACCGCTCCGGACTTGCGGCGTTTCCCATGCTGCCCTTCACTCCACTCATGACTCGCCCCGACGGCCGCAACAACGACCAACTCCGCCCGATTTCCTTCATCCCGAACGTCGCGGCCCACGCCACCGGCTCAGTGCTCGTTTCCTTCGGCGATACACGCGTAATCTGCTCCGCCACCATCGAGGATGACGTGCCGCGCTGGATGCGCGCCCAGCGTGTGGACGGCGGCTGGCTCACCGCCGAATACTCGATGCTCCCCTACTCCACTCTCGATCGCAAACCACGCGACATCTCTCGCGGCAAACTCGACGGTCGCTCCTCTGAAATCCAGCGCCTCATCGGTCGTGCCCTGCGTGCCGTGGTCGATCTCAAAAAAATCGGCCAACGCACCGTGTGGATCGACTGCGACGTACTCCAAGCCGACGGCGGCACCCGCACTGCCTCCATCACCGGCGGCTGCGTGGCGATGGCTATCGCTTTCAACAAACTTTTTGCTGCGGGAAAACTCAAAGATTTCCCGATCAAGAAACTCGTCGCCGCAGTTTCCGCCGGAGTCTATCAGGGCGTGCCGGTGCTTGATCTCAACTACCCGGAAGACAAGGACGCCAGCGTGGACTTCAACGTCGTCATGACCGAGACCAACGAGTTTGTCGAAGTCCAAGGCAGCGGCGAAGAAGCCGTCTTCTCCTCTGATGAAATGACCGCCATGCTCGAACTCTCCCGCAAAGGCATCGCCGAAATCATCTCGATGCAAAAAGCCGCCATCCTCACCGCCGACAAAGCCGGCCCAGCGGATCTCGCATCACTCGCGGCGGCGTTTGGCCGTTAGATCATGCTCCACCGCCTTGCATGCTTGGCTTGTCTCGCACTGCTTGTCGCCTGCGGCAAAACGAAAACGCGCTGGGTCCGCAGCGGTCCGCCCGCGCCTCCTGCATTCTGGGTCTGGCATCGCAGCTCGCCACTCACAAGCGCTGAAACCTCGGCGCTGAAACTTGCCAACACCCGCACGCTCTACTGGCAAGCTGCCGAATGCGAGTGGGACGACGCTTGGAAAATCACCCGCATCTCTGCGCCTCTGCCGCCCATAGATGGCTTGGAAATCATCCCCGTCTTCCGGCTCAAACCCCACACCGCATTTCTCGGAAATCCAAACGCCGCGCAATTGCTCGCCCGGGAAATCCGCCCATGGTCGCCGCGCGAAATCCAGCTCGACTTCGATTGCCCGGACCGCCTGCTCGGCGGATACACCGCATTCCTCCAATCCCTCGGCGCGGCTCTAACCGATGTGCGCATATCCATCACCGCGCTCGCCGCATGGCCGCGCCATCCGAGCTTCGATGCGCTCGCCCGCTCCGTCTCATCGCTCGCTCCGATGTTCTACGATCTCGAAGCAGACGCCCCGGCGGACGTGCGCGCACTCCGCTTCCATCCGATGGCCGATCCATCCGTGGCCGACTTGATCCGACTCTGGAAAAACTGTCCCAGCCCATGGCTCGCCGGGCTACCAAACTTCGAGCGACTTTCCCTCTACGACTCTAACGGAAAACTCGGCGGACACCTCCGCGCATGGGATCGCGATGCGGTGTTTCTCCTCTCCGGCATGAAAGCGCATCCACTCGGCACTGGCATAACCGTCTTTGAAGCGAGCAAGCCCATCGACCTCTCCGGCACGCAAGTCCCACCCGGCTCCGTCCTCCTCCACCGCCTTCCAGACGCCGCCGCACTCGCGCAACTTGCCAGCACCGCCGAGCAAGCCGGTGCCGCCTGCATCCTCTACTTCGCACTGCCCGGCCCCGGCATTTCCGCCGCATACAGCGCATCCCATCTCGCTCATTCCGCAGCCACACCGCTGCCCTCTCTCGTCATCAACACTCGCGGCCAAGTCGCCCTGAAAAACCCCGGCCCGCACGACATGCCGACGCGCATCTGGGAACTCGAACTTCATTCCGATCAACCCGCCGCCTTCACTTCCGCATCGCCCGGCGGATTTGCAACGGCAGGCGGCGCAGAAGGCATACCCGCCGAGTTTTCCAACACCATCATCCTCCGCTTTAGCAGACTCGCCGCCGGTGAATCCCTCGTTTCCGGCCCGCTCATCACGAAGCCCGATGGCCTCACCTGGAGCATCCGCGGCCTCACTGAAAAACAATCCGCCATCCGCGAGGATTCCACTCGATAAGGCCGCAGTTTCACGTATGGAAAATCATGCGCCGCGTTGTCATCCCGTTTCTTCTCCTACTGATCGCCTGCGGCCCGTTCTTCTACCAAGCACCGCCCGGAATCGGCAGCTACCCTGAGCGCATCGCCGCCAAACGCTGGCAGCATCTTTTCGAGGAAGTCGTCCCAATCGAAGCAGCGCTTCCTGATGTCGATGGCTTCGATGAAAACCACTTGTTGGAAAGCCTCACGTCTCTCTCTATCGAAAAGCGGCATGCAGCGATCGACAGCTTGCTCGCCGAAAACCGCAATGGCACCTACACCGCCAGCCGCGCGAACTTCCTCCACGAACTGCGCGAACTCACCGCAGACTCCGCGCTCTTCGCCGCCGCGAATGGATACATTCAATGGCGCGTGCAAGACATCGAAGACGAGCGGAATGCGGCATTGCGAAACATGGCAAAAATCCGCGCCGAACAACGCTTCGCATTCCTCAAAGCGCAGATCGATAAAGGTGACGCACTGCTAAAACCCTACCTACTCGTCCGCCGGGGCGCGCTGCTTTTCACGGAATACGGCAGCAAGCTCGCTGAGGAGGATTTCACAAAGGTGATCGTGGAGTTTCCCAATCATCCACGCGCGGAAGTCGCCGCACTGATGCTGGCACGCTGCCAGATCGGGCAATCCCGCAGTATGCAGTTTGATGATGGCATCAAAGACCGCCAACGTCTGATCGAAGAGCTTTTAGAGAAGGCCGATGCGTTACTCGTGGAGTTCATCAAAGCCCACCCGCGCGGACGTTTCACGCCGGACGCACTCGGCTGGCGTGGTGCTGTGGCCTTTGACCGCAAGCAATATGGCAGCGCGATGAAGTTCCAAATCGAACGTCTCGACATGCAGCCAACCCGCGAGATCACACGCACCGTCCTGCTTGAGTGCGACATGATTTTTGAAAAGCTGCTGAAATCCCCGGAAGCCGCAAAGGCGGATCTCTGGATGGAACTCGGAAAACACTTCGATGCCCCCGCAGTTGCCCGCCATCCCTTAGTCACACGACTCTTCGTGCAGCACTGCATTGATCCTGCAGCACACATTTCCCTACCGATGTGGTGGGAGGAAAACGAATACGCCAGTCACAGAACGATCGACTACCTCAATCGCCGCATCTTCATTCCCAAACCATTCGTGAAACTCGCACTCGCGGAAATCGGCAAGGAACTCATCAAAGCCAATCCCGCTCCTGACGCCACCACGCTCACGCTGCTCGCATGGTCCGCCACCGATTCCGGCGAGCACGAACAAGCACTCGCGTTGCTCGATCAAATCCCCGCTGCGAATCTCAACGATGAAGCCTTGCTCGCCAAAGGCATTGTCCTCCAACGCCTTGATCGCCATCCCGATGCACTGTCAGCCTTCTATCAACTCGCCGCAAAATTCCCCACCAGCCCGCTGCACGCCGATCAACCGTTTCGCAAAACCCTCTCGCTCCAAAAAACTGGCCAACACGGCAAAGCCATCCTGGAAATTCTGCCGCTCGCGCTTCCTCAAAACTTGGCAAGCACTGAAACACCGCGCCTTCACCCGCGTCAGCAACTCATCCAATGGCTGGATACGATGCTTCAGTTCGCGCCGCTCGAAGAACTGGAAATCGCCTTTGCCGGATTGCCCGCGCCATCCACAGCACGCGATGCGGTTAATTCCGCGATCCGCACCCGCGCACTAGCCGCCGGCCGCTTCGATCTCGCCGAGCGCCATCTATCAGGCCAGGCCGCACCACTCATGCCAGAACGCTATTTGCCGTATGACAGCCTGCGCATCATGCTCCCCATGACTCGCGCGGACTGGGACGCACGCGTCGCGCCGCTCGCCAGTCTTCACGCCGGTCTGGCCGCAAATCCCGATCCCTCCACAAAAACAAAACTCCACCTCGCCATCGCGCGTCAATGGATGAAGCAGCGCGGCTTTCTCACACTGCCATCGCTCGCAATCTGTTACTACGCCGCCAGCGAAGGCGAAAAACAGGAACTCCTGCGCCGCAGAAACGCCATCGAACTCGGCTTCTCACGCGAGACCATCCAACACGAGCTCGACCACCGCGACGAAGCCACGCTCGCGCTCGAACATGCGCTCGAAGCCGCGAAGAGCGCTGATCCCGCCATCGCCGCACCGGCGCTTGAACTCGCGAACGAGTGCCTGTTCCGCCGCTCTGAGTTTTCCCTTTATCAACGCTCCCGCGCAATAGAAACCGAAGCCAGCCGTCACTCCGCTGACCTGCATTCTCAACTCACCACCCGCTTCCCGGATTCCGCCGAAGCCAAACGCGCCGTTCGTTTCAACTTCATCCCCGCCACTGGCCCATGGATGCCGGGGGACTACAATCAAGAGCATGCTGTCGTTGCGTTGATCGACTGCATGTTTGGCGATTCGCCGGAAGCAGACTCATCCACTGGCATCGCGTCCGAGCCGCTTGAATCACCTGCGCAGGAAACAAGCATCGAGCAAGTGCGCAAGAATCTCGAAGCCAAGCGGATCGAACTCAATGCCATGAGAACAGCAAGCGACCCTCTAGCGCAATACGACATCATGGATGCTCTCATGCAACTTGATGACCTCACAGCCGCAGCCTCGCTGTCCGGCATCACCACTGCGGATTACCTCAACTATGCCGCAGGCAACAATGAAGCTCTGCCACCCGCATTCAAAAGCCTGCTGGATTTCCGTGAACGGTTAAGACCTCAAATCAACAGCCAAGGATTTGAAAGCAGCGAGCTCACGAACGACACCATCGAAGGCTGGCGCGAGTTTCTCACCAGCTACCCGGACAGCCCCAAGGCCGAAGCCGCTTCCTTCCGCATGACACGCTTCATCGCCCGCCAATCGCGCGGCAGACCGCGCATCACCGCATTCCATTTCCCTACCGCGCCGATTCCTAACGGCTACAAACACGTCGAAGTGAGCCGCAGCGTTTCACAAAATCCCAACGAAGTCCTGGCCGCGATCACCCAACATGAGAAACGCTTTTTAAACGCACGCTACCAAGACGATCTCAACCTGTTACGTGCAGGTGCCTTGATCGACCTTGCTGAATTTCCCAAAGCCCTGGCCTTGCTAGAAACGATTCTCTCCAATCCCGTGCAGCGGGATCTTCATGCAGTGGCCGCGCTGGAATTCGCAGACATCGCGCAGCGGCTTCTGCTCACAGAACAACGCGCGACCGCCGCAGATGCCTTCCGCCACACACCCGGCACGCTCCCACGCCTCCGCAAACTCGTCTCCGGCGATACGTTTCTCTCCCGCCTCCAGCCGCTGATGCCATGGCTGGACGGCCGTTGAAAACCACGGACTGCGTGCAGCCTGCTGCCGCTTTGGATTGCGCAGCCTGCTGCGAATCCTTGTCAGCAGGCTGACTGCGGAAAAGCGGCAGCAGGCTGCTCGCAGTCCAAGGCCCATCACCTCGCGGTGATGACGATGGCATGTTCATCGAAGCGCGCCTTGGCTGAGGCGGAGTCCATCAGGTATTGCAGCACGGCCTTCGCGGGCATCGCTTTGAGATTGAGTGAGATCTTGGCGGCGGCGAGTTGGCTCTTCGTATCCTGGATCACGAAGTTCGGCGTCGCCTGCTCTTTGGAGGATTTTTCAACGATGATGCGCAGGGCATCGAGCGCCTCCTGGAGCGATGCACCGTCGAGCTTGAATTCCGGCACGACGACGGCTCCGAATTTCGCCGCGCGCCCTCTCGCGGCGAGAGTGGCGGAGGTTAGTTTGAGTTCGCCGAGGCTGTAGCGGGCGTTGGCGTGTTTCGGATTCGCCTGGAGCGCGGCGGCGTAGGCGGCACGCGCGGTGGCGGGGTCTCCGGCCTTTTCGGCGGCTTGTCCCTGACGGTAAAAAGCCTCCGCCTGCTGGGCGGGTGACTGGGCGGGCTTTGGGACTGCGGTCTCGGCAGACGCCTGCGAGATCAAGGTCGCGGCGAGGATGGCGGGCAGGATTTTTTTCATGGCAGTATGGTGGTTTTAACCAGTGCGGTTGCTAACACATCACTCCCTGGAACGCAAACGGGAAACCGTTTAGAATGATTTTGCCAGTCGTGTGAATGCTGTGTTAGCTTCGTTCAATGATTCCGCAGTGCAGGATCCTCATTCTGATGAAACCCACCTTGGCGCTTGGCTGCCTGCTAGCCTCGCACGCCATGGCGGTGATCGTCGGCGGCTCCAATGGCGACGGCCTCGGAAACGCCACGGAAAGCGGCATGCAAACTTATCTCAGCGGACAGGCGATGCCTGCGTTTCCGTTCTGGAACAACCTGCTGCGTGTGTCGGACTCCAGCGGCACTTACATCGGCAAAAACGCTGGCACCGGTCGCGGCTGGGTAATCACGGCCAGTCACGTCACGCCGCTCACGATTGGCAGCGGCACCATCACTGTCGCAGGGCAGCCCTACATCGTTAGGGAAAGCCACATCATCAAGCACCCGGATGCGCTCGGCACACTCAACACGGACATCCGGCTCTACGGTATTGGTGGTGAATTCGGCGATCCGGACCTGCCCACGCTGACCGCAGTGCCACTGTTGACAACGGATGTGGAAGAGGGGGATGACCTAATTTTCACAGGCCGTGGCCGCCGCAAGCAATCTCCTACAGAAGACGCGACGGAGCCATACGATTGGGATTCCGATACCACACCTCCTAATCAACTCACGCGGCAGATCCGCTGGGGATCGAACCACGCTGAAATCTGGACCGAAGCCGCGCCTGATCTGTTGTTTTCCCTGACGGAAGGAATGCCAACCACAAAGGAAACCGTGTGTTTCGCCTCAATCTTCGATGATCCTTCGGGAAGTGGAACCTCATTTGAAGGCCAGATTTGCCTACTAGACTCCGGCGGCGGTGCCTTCGTAAGACGAGGCAGTTCTTGGTTTCTGGTAGGGACCAATTACGCGGTAAATGACGGCCCGGATGGCGACACTTTGGCAAGCCCGTCCGGCTATGGCGACTTATCGCTGATGTCCCACCTTCCTTCATACCTCACACAGATTGGAACGGTCGCCGGCACGCTCACGCCAGCGGACTCCGTCCCGATGGGTGATCTTGACGGCGACGGCATCTGCAACCTGTTGGAGTATGCGCTGAATCTCAACTCGATGGTCAACGAACAGATCGTAATGGTGGCCGACACCGGGCTGCTAGGCCTGCCATTGATCCGAGTAGAAAACATCTCCGGCAATGATCGGCTCACCATCGAGTTCGTGCGCCGCACCAGTGGCCTCACCTACACGCCGCAGTTTTCCGATGATCTGCTGACATGGCCGGGCACTGGCACTGAGAATGTCACCTCGATCAACCCGCGTTGGGACCGCGTGAAAGTGGTGGATACTCAGAACGTCTCCGCATCAGCGAAGCGT
>JANMLQ010000178.1:0-17766 GCA_031372635.1 Akkermansiaceae bacterium
GCGCTGACGACATCCTCCGTCGTGCGACTCGAAGGCAAGTGGACGCAGAACCAGTATGGCCTTGATTCGCGCGATCTCTCGTTCCACCAACCCGATGCCAACGCGCTCGATAATTTCTACGCTGGCGATCCCCTCACCCGCGAAAAACAGGACCGCGACTACGCGGAAATCCAGCGGCTCTGCGAATCCATCGCTGATCCACGGTTGCACGCACTCTGCCAACGCTTCCTCACCCAGCTCGGTGATCGTTTCCGCCGCACCGCCGCAGCGAAACGCAACCACCACGCGCGCCGTGGCGGTCTCGTCGAGCACGTCTCACAGATGATGCGCTCCGCCGCCGCGCTCGCGCCCGTCTATCCGGAACTCAACCGCGACTTACTCCTCACAGGCGTGCTTTTCCACGACTGCGGCAAGCTATGGGAAAACACTTACCCGGAGCACGGCTTCGCGCAAATCCACAGTATTCACGGCGAGATGATGGGCCACATCCCGCTCGGCATCGAGCTCGCGAACAAACTCTGGCGCGACCTGCTGGAGTCACCCGAAGCCGCCGCATGGACTGAACTCAAACCCACCGCCGAAGACACCCGGCTGCATCTACTGCATCTCATCGGCAGTCATCACGGCGAGTTCCAGTTCGGCTCGCCCGTGCTGCCGCGCACGCCCGAGGCCTTCGCCCTCCATTACATCGACAACCTCGACGCCAAACTCGAAATGATCCGCGACGCCTACTCGCAGTCCCAGGAAATTGCCCCTAACATCTTCGAGCGCGTGTTTCCCCTGCCCACCAACCTCGTGAAGCCGCTGCCGGAATTTGTCGCAGCACAGCCGACAGAAAACATTCCCGGCGAGTCGGACTGAAACACCACGTCAATGCGTCTGCTGCTCATCGAAGACAACGCCACACTGCGGGCAGCGACCGCACAGTTCCTTCGCGAGGCGGGCTTCATCGTGGACTTGGCGGAGACGGGCGATGAAGGACTCTGGGCGGCTGCGGAAAATCCTTATGACGCGGTGCTGCTGGATCTCATGCTGCCCGGAGTCGACGGCATGGAGATACTGCGCTGCCTGCGTGCGAAGGGAAACCCGGTTCACATCCTGGTGATCAGCGCACGGGACGGACTGGAGGACCGGCTCGAAGCCCTCAATGCCGGCGCGGACGACTATCTGGTGAAACCTTTCCCGCTTGCCGAAGCGCTGGCACGCGTGCGCGCGCTGCTGCGCCGCAGCTATGTGAAGAAGAACCCGCTCATGCAAGTGGCGGATCTCATCCTGGATCCCATGCGGCGCACCGTGCGGCGTGGCGATCGCGGGATCGAGCTGACCGCGCTCGAATACCGGCTGCTTGAGTATCTTTTCTATCGGAGCGGCGAGGTGGTTTCACGCACGGACATCTGGGAGCGCGTGTTCGAGGACGGCGGCGGCAGCAGCAACGCAGTGGATGTTTACATCGGCTATCTGCGCAAGAAGCTCAACGCCGATGGTGAACCGGACTTGATCCACACGCGGCGCGGCCAAGGCTACATTCTGGAGGAGGAGAAGCCGTGAAATCCCACTCCATCCGGAGGGCGCTGCTGGTCCGTGGCGGCATCGGCGTGGGCGTGCTGCTCAGCCTGCTTTCAGCCGGCATTTATCTAACCGTCCGGCACGGGCTGTACCGCGAACTTGACCAGTCCATCGAGCAGACCGCAGCTCTGCTTTCCAATCAGGTGGAGATGGAGAACGACGAAATCATCTTCGAGTGGCAGGAAGGCTTGGGAACCAACCGCGCGCTCATCAATCTGGGACTCTTCCAGTTCTGGGACGAGACCACGGGAAAAACCACCCGCTCTCCGGGACTCGGATCACGCGACCTTCCTAAGTTCCAGGGTGAAAACGGAACGCCGCTCATCAAGGACATCGCCCTTCCCGGCGGGCGACGCCATGCCCGTGCCATCGGCGTGCGCATCCACCCGTTTATCCTCCCGGAAGAAATGGAACGCATGAAGCAAAGCGGCCGTGTCATCGACCCCAAGACAAGACCCTTCACTCTCGTGGTGGCTGGCGACGCAAAGCCCGTCCACCACCTGCTCTCACGCCTCTGCCGCATCCTCAGCTTCGGAACACTGCTCACTCTCGGCCTCGGCTACGTGATCATCCGGCGCGCGATTAGCGTTTCTCTCCGGCCCATCGACGAGCTGTCCCGGCAGGTGCAGGAACGCTCGGAACATCAGCTCGATTCCGCCCTCGACCTGCCCGGAACCCTGCCGCACGAACTCAAGAATCTCGCCAGAAACTTCGACTCGCTACTCTCCCGCGTGGCCGTGATCCGCGAGCGGGAACGTGATTTCATCCGCCACGCCGCCCACGAACTTCGCACGCCCATCGCGGGCCTGCGCGCGACAACGGATCTCGCACTCTCCCAGCCACGCGATGCCCCGGCCTATGCCGCCCATCTCGAAACCTGCCGCAAATCCGCAATGGAACTCGGCGAACTGGTGAAACGCCTGACCGCCCTCGCCCGCATCGGCCAGCCAGCACAGCCCGCCGTCATCGAAAGCCTATTTCCCGCATCGCTCATAGAGGAATGCCTGCAACTGTTCCGCCCAAGCTTCGCACAGCGTGGGATCAACGTGAAACTAACAGTCCAGTCACCGCCATTGGCTGCGTTTGGAGATCGTGCGCTGTTTCGCATCATATTCAACAACCTGCTAGACAACGCCGCCTCATACGCACCGTCTGATGGCGAGGTCCGCATCCGCACGCAACACTCCGGCGAGCAGTTAGAGGTTTCGGTTTCCAATCCGGTGCAAGATCTGCACGAGGATCCAGCACGCTTGTTCGAGCCGCTGTTCCGCCGTGAGAACTCGCGCCATGATGCGGATTCGCATCTCGGCATCGGCCTCACGCTCAGCCAGGATGTGGCGCGTTCCATGGGTGCCACCCTGCGGGCGCAAAAAACGGACGATGGCTGGATCGAGTTCATCCTCGCAATGCCTGTTGGCTCCGCGCCGTTCTGAGCGGACAGGAGGACTCTCACCGGATTCTCATATTCGGTCTGCTAAGTCATGAGCCATCGGTCGCCGCGCGCGCCGGTGAAACTTCCAGCTCATGAAGCACCGGATCCTCTACTCCTACCCGGCGAGACTCGCGTTCCTGATCGGCGCGGGCACAGCGGCGGGCTTGATCCTCCTCGTGCAAAAGACCCGGAGGATACCATCTGAAATCCGCCGTGCGTTGAGCTGACCACCCCACCCATACCAACCTCATGCGTCATCCATTCCGTTCTGCCTCCGCCCGCCTCGCCCTCATCGCATTCTCGATGTTCCTCGCGCTTTCCCTGCTGTCACGCATCGCCCTGCTCGTCACCGCCCGGCACGATGTCACTTGGGACGCATCGCTGCTAGGCGCTTTTGCCACTGGCGTGTGGTTCGATGTCGCATCCGCCGTCTTCGCTGCCGCCCCGTGGTGGCTGCCGGGGGTGCTCGCACCGTCCCGTTTCCTGAAATCCCGCGCGGGAAAATGGACGCTCGCCGGGCTGATGACCGTGTTCGCCGCGCTGCTGGTCTTCATCACCACCAGCGAGTGGTTCTTCTGGGACGAGTTCGGCGCGCGTTTCAACTTCATCGCCGTGGACTACCTCATCTGGACCCAGGAAGTGCTCGGTAATATCAACGAGTCCTATCCCATGGGACCGATCATCGCAGGCATCCTCGCCCTCGCTGGTCTGATCGTCTGGGCCATCCAGCGCAAGGGCTTGCTCGCATGGGCGGCAGCAGGCACCACCACTTGGCGGGACCGCTGCGCCGGGCTGCTTGCCGGTCTCGCGCTTCCCACGTTGGCGGTGCTCTTCGTCAATCAATCCTCGCTGCCCGCATTCACCAACCAATACCACTCCGAACTCGCGAAAAACGGCTGCTGGGCCTTCCTCGCCGCCTTCAAGCAAATGGAGCTCGATTACGAAAAGTGGTACCCCAAACTCCCGCAGCAACAAGCCCTCGCCGAGGCGAAAAAACTGCTCGTCACCGCCGCCGAACCCGCCGCCACCAACAATCCCGAAGACCTGCGCCGCAGCATCCGCAGCAAGGAACCCGAGCGCCGCTGGAACGTCATCCTCGTCTGCATGGAAAGCCTCAGCGGCGACTACATGAGCCGCAACGGCAACACATCCGGACTCACCCCGAATCTCGACCGTCTCGCCAAGGAGTCGCTGTATTTTGAAAACCTCTACGCCACCGGCACCCGCACCGTGCGCGGCATGGAAGCACTCACGCTCAACCTCCCGCCCACACCCGGACAAGCCATCATTTACCGTCCGCAAGGCACCCACCTCACCACCACTTTCACCCCATTCCTTGATCGCGGCTACGACTGCGCCTTCTTCTATGGTGGCGATGGACGCTTCGATTTCATGAACCGCTACTTCTCCACCGCAGGCTGCCGCATCATGGATCTCAACGCTTGGAAAAAAGAAGACGTCACCTTGAAAACCTCATGGGGTGCCTGTGACGAAGATCTTTTCCACAAGACCATCTCCGAAGCCGACGCCCGCTTTGCAGAAGGAAAATCTTTCCACTACTTCTGCATGACCACCAGCAACCACCGTCCTTACGATTTCCCCGCTGGACGCATCGACATGAAACCCCACGGTCGCAAAGCCGCAGTAAAATACGCCGACTGGGCCGTCGGCGATCTGATAGAACGCTCCAGCAAGCGCCCCTGGTTCAAGGACACCCTCTTCGTCATCGTCTCCGACCACTGCGCCAGCAGCGCGGGCAAGACCGAGCTCGACGTGACCAAATACCACATACCCGCGATGATCTACAGCCCGAGCCTCGTCCCCGCGCGCAATGTTTCAAAACTGTGCAGCCAGATCGACCTAATGCCCACCGTCTTCGGAATGCTCGACTGGAATTATGAAACCCTCAGCTACGGCCATGACATGCTCACCCCCAGCGCGGACCGCCTGCCAGGCCGCGCCTTCGTCAGCAACTATCAGAAAATCGCCCTCCTGCGCGACGACGCCATCACCATCCTCAAGCCGAACCGCAAAGTCTCCTCCTATGCCTGCGATCTGAAAACAGGAGCCTTCTCACCGCTGGATGCCGCCGCTTCGGAACCACTCGTTCATGACGCCACCGTTTTCTATCAGAGCGCATCGTGGCTCTTCGGAAGCGGCCGCATGAAGTTGGACTACCGGCCTGCCGCCACTCCTGCCGTCGCGGTCACGCGGCCTCAAAACTGAAGACAGCGATGGACCGCACCCTTCTGCCCGCCACGTTGCTGCTGCTGGCAATCTTCGGAGTCTTCGAGATCAGCGGCATCGACCTGTGGCTGCAGGACCGCTTCTATAACTTCACCACTCACGCCTGGCTGGTGGACCAGAACGCACCGTCGCCGCGACTGCTCTTCTACACCGGCCCCAAGACACTGATCTGGGTGCTCGGAGCCTGCCTCATCGGCCTCGCCCTGTCTCCCGCTCACTGGCGCGCACGCCTTCCGCTGCGCCGTGTCTCAAAGCGCGACCTCTGGATTACCATCGCCGCGATGGCCGCCGCCCCGCTGCTCATCGCCACCGGCAAGGCCACCACCAACATCTTCACTCCTAAAGAAATCCGCCGTTACGGCGGCTCCGTTCCCTATGTGAAAGTGTGCGAAGCCTACCCGCCAGACGACCGCCCCGCCAAGCGCGGCCGTGGTTTTCCCGCAGGCCACGCCAGCGGTGGCTTCGCGTTGATGGCCCTCGCCGGACTCGCCCGCACGCGCCGCACGCGCGGTCTCTGCATCGCCGCCGGACTCACCATCGGCGGCATCATGGGAATCTATCAGATGCTAAAGGGCGCGCACTACCTCAGCCACACGGTGATCTCCGCCTTAGCCTGCTGGATCGTGTTTCTCCTGATCCGGCGCTGCTTCCGCGTCCTTGGCTTGCCGTCCAAAATAAGGAGAGTGGACATCTTGTCCACTTAGCCGATGCGTGGCGAAAGCAAGAGCGCGAAGCTCATCTCTTTCTCTCACCATCGTCCGGGCGGACGAGACGTCCGCCCTCCTTACTTGGCTTGCCGTCCCGCGCGTGATGCGGCAGGGTGATCGGCATGATCCGCCCGATCCTGATTTCTCTCGCTCTCGCCAGCCTCGCCTGTGCGCAGTCTTATGCGCCGGTCAAAGACAGTCCGCCCCAACTCGCGCGTGAGTTCCGCGGCGCGTGGATCGCTTCCGTTTACAACCTAGACTGGCCCAGCTCCCGAGGCCTCAGCGCCGGATCTCAGCAGTCCGAGCTGCGCGGCATTCTCGATAAAGTGGCCGCGTTAAAAATGAACGCCGTCGTTTTCCAAGTGCGCCCGGAATGCGACGCGCTCTATCAGTCTTCCATCGAGCCATGGAGCGCGTGGCTCACCGGCACCATGGGCCGCTCACCGGGCTACGATCCGCTGGAGTTCTGCATCCGCGAAGCCCACGCGCGCGGCATCGAAGTTCACGCATGGTTCAATCCCTTCCGCGCACTGTGCAACAACACGAATCCGGTTTCAGGAAACCACGTCTGCCGCAGCGCACCGCACGTCACCAAACGCTTCGGCTCGATGACCTGGTGCGATCCCGCCCACGCGGACACACGCTCACGCGCGCTCGCCGTCATCATGGACGTGGTGCGCCGCTATGACATCGATGGCGTCCACCTCGACGATTATTTCTATCCATATCCCAAGCCCGGCCTGAGTTTTTCCGATGGCAAAACACCGGCCCAGCGCCGCGCATACGTCGATGGTTTTGTCAGCAGTCTTTACTCATCGGTGAAGGGAAAAAAACCGTGGGTGCGCGTCGGCATCAGCCCCTTCGGCATCTGGCGGCCCGGCGTTCCCGCAGGCATTGAGGCCGGACTCGATAGCTACGAGCAACTCGCCGGTGATTCGCGTAAGTGGCTGAAAAACGGTTGGGTCGATTACCTCGCACCGCAGCTCTATTGGCGGATCTCACCGCAGAAGCAGAGTTTTCCCGCGCTGTTAGAATGGTGGCGCGCGCAAGGCAGCCGCCCGGTCTGGCCCGGCATCGCCACCGAGCGCATCGGCGGCTCCGAAGACCGCCGCCCGGCATCGGAAATCACCAACCAGATCGCCCTCACCCGCCAGATCGGAAAAAACTGGAATGGCCACATTCATTGGAGCGCCAAGAGCCTCGTCACCAATCGCGGTGGCATCGCTACCAAACTCGCAGGCACCTACACCCAGCCCGCCGCCGTGCCGCCGATGCCCTGGGTCAGCAGCAAGGCTCCGGCCGCACCGGGAGTCAGCGCTTCCGTGCAAGGCTCTAACACAATCGTGCGCTGGTCGCCCGATGGCTCCACCGCCAAGATCGCCGTGCAGGCGCGCAACGGCGGCACCTGGCGCACCGCGAAAATTTCCTATGCAAGCGCAGGCCAAGCCACCATCCCGCGCGCCGATGCCATCGCCGTCACCGCGCTGGATCGTTTAGGAAACGCCAGTGCGCCCAAAGTGCTCGGCTTGCAATGAAAACTCATCCCAATTTCCTGCTGCTGGCATTCATCATCCCGGCGCTAGCGTTGTCCGCATGGCGGCCCTTCGACACGCTCACTTGGTGGCTCGAAGTCGCGCCAGTCTTCATCGGCTTCATCGCGCTGTTCATCGCCCAGGCCAGTGGCTGGCGGCTATCACTCTTCGCGCTCTGTTGGATCGCATTTCACATGCTCGTCCTGATCCTCGGCGGTCATTACACCTACGCGCGGGTGCCTCTCGGTGATTGGGTGGGAAACCTGTTAGGCTGGGAGCGAAATCACTACGACCGCCTCGGCCACCTCACTCAGGGCTTCGTCCCCGCCATCGTCTGTCGTGAGATCTTCATCCGCAACGGCGTGATCGCCCGCAGCGGCTGGCTCGGCTTCTGCGTCTTCTGCTTCTGCCTCGCCTTCAGCGCCCTCTACGAACTCATCGAGTGGCTCGCCGCCCTCATCTCCGCCGAGGCCGCCGAATCTTTCCTCGGCACTCAAGGCGATTCCTGGGACACCCAGTGGGACATGTTTCTCGCTGGCATCGGCGCGATGGCGGCGCTGCTGTTTTTGTCAAAGATGCACGATAGGTCAATGAAGCGAATCTAACTGCAAAGCCTTTGAGGATTCGTGAATGAGAAAACCGGAGCGCGGTTCTTTAGCCCGACTGGGATTACAGCTTGCAGCTCTGGTAGGCTGTCAGATTTCAAATGGCGGATGGCGTTCTCGCCCTGTTTTCGGGTTAAAGGCATTGGGCTTCCAGCCTGGACCGTGCGCGGCATCAGATCTATTCCCCATCTCATTCCTTCCACTTTTCCGGAATTTCCCGTCACGCATCCACATATCTTGCGGCAAGCCCGCCGATCAAGATAGCGGTGCAAAATCCTCAACGCAGAAACTCACCGACATTTTCTCCGGTCACGAGTTTGAAGGGAATGAAGGTTTGTTTATCGACGGGTTTCTTACGACTTAGAGCGACTGCGGCACGCAGTGCTTGTTTCGCTTGGCCTACGCCGTCTTGGAAAACGGTGGCATCGAGGCGGCCTTCTTTTACTGCCTGAAGCGCGTCGCCGATGGCATCGACGCCGACGACGAGGATGTCTTTCTTGCGGCCCGCGCGTTCGATGGCGAGTAGCGCACCCATGGCCATTTCATCGTTCTGGGCGAAGACGGCGGAGATTTGATCGCCATGGGATTGCAGCCAGTTTTCCATGAGGGTCACGGCTTTGGCACGGTCCCACTCGGCGGTCTGCGCGGCGAGCAGGCGCATGTCAGGATGTTTGGTTAGAATTTCGCGTGCTCCGGCATCGCGTTTGATCTGAGCGGCTTGGCCCATGAAGCCGTGCATCATGAGGATGCCGCCTTTGCCGTTGAGTTTTTTGGCGATGAATTCCATGGCGAGACGGGCGCTTTCTTCATCGCGAGAGCCGACGAAGGCATCGGGTGTGGCGGTGGTTTCGGAGTTCACATTGACGATGGGGATGCCTGCGGCTTTCGCTTTCTCTACGGCGGGCGAGCTTGCCTCCAACTCGCACGGGTTGAGCACGATGGCATTCACTCCTTGGGCGATGAAGTTTTCCACTTGTTGGATCTGGCGTCCGGCGTCGCGTTGGGCGTCATTGACGACTAGTCGCACGCCGAGTTGTTTCGCTTCGTCTTCGAGAGCACCCTCGATTTTCACGATGAATTCGTTGGCGAGATTGAGCAACGAGACGCCGACGACGGGGCGAGTGTCCTTGGGGCCGCAGCCGCAGATGAGGGAGAAGAGTGCGGTGAGGATGAGGGTTTGTTTCATCATGGTTTTCATTTCGAGTGTTTGCGATCGAGCCACACCGCGCCGACGATGATGAGGCCTTTCACGATTTGTTGGTAGTAGGCGGAGACGTTGAGCAGATCGAGTCCGTTGCCGATGACGCCCATCAGCAACGCGCCGAGGATAGTGCCGCCGATGGTGCCGATGCCGCCGGATAAACTGGTGCCGCCAATGACCACGGCGGCGATGGCATCGAGTTCATAGGCGACGCCCGCGTTCGGCTGGCCGGTGGTGATGCGCGCGGCGAGCACGACGCCGGCAAGCCCGGTGAGTGCGCCGCATGCGGTGTAGGCAAACATTTTCACACGACCGACATGGATGCCCGCCGCACGGGCTGCATGCTCGTTTCCGCCGACGGCGTAGATGTGGCGACCGATGCGTGTGAAGGTGAGCAGCCACCATGCGCCGATGGTGACCGCAGCGAGAATGAGCGCGGGGATCGGGATTACACCGATGTCTCCGGCGAGCGCCTTCATGGCGGGACTCATGTTAGAAATCGGGCGGCCATCGCTGGCGACCAGTGCCAAGCCGCGCGCGACGGTCATCATGCCGAGGGTGGCGATGAATGGCGCGACCTTTCCGAGTGTGACGACAGTGCCGTTGATCGCGCCGCAACACACACCCGCGAGGATGCCGATGGAAACAGGAACCATCAGATGATAATCACCCGGATGCGCGAAGTGGGCGGCCAGCACTCCGGCCAGCGCGACCACCGAGCCGAGTGATAGATCCACGCCAGCGGTGAGCAGCACGAAGGTGACGCCGACGGCGAGAATGCCGTTGATCGAGATTTGGCGGACGACGTTGAGCAGGTTCGCAGGACTGAGGAAATGCGGACGCAGTATCGCGAGCACTGTGACCGCGATGACAAGCGCGATGATGAGGCCGAAGCGTCCGAGCGTGATGCGATTAGACAGGGATGGCATGTTTCAAAATCTCTTCTTGGGTGGTGTGTCCGGGGTCGAGCGTGGCGGTGATGGAACCCTCGCGCATGACGATGACGCGATCGCTGAGTGAGAGCAACTCCGGCAGCTCGGAGGAAATGAGGACTACGGTGGTGCCGTGCGCGGCAAGATCGCGGATGATGCGGTGGATTTCCGATTTCGCGCCGATGTCGATACCGCGTGTCGGCTCGTCGAGGATGACGATATGCGGGTTGGCGAGCATGGTGCGGGCGATGACTGTCTTCTGCTGGTTGCCGCCGCTGAGTTGGGAGATTTTCTGGCGGGGCTGGCATTTGATGCCGAAGCGCGTGATGGATTCCCGCGCCAGTGCGGCTTCCTCGCCGAGGCGGATGAGCGGCCCACGGCAGCAGCGGGAGAGCGCGGCCAGCGTGACGTTTTGCGCGACCGCCATGCCTGGCACGATGCCATAACTCTTGCGGTCCTCGGTGACCATGCCGATGCCATGGCGCATCGCATCGGAGGGTTGGCGGATTTTTACCGGTGCGCCGAGAATGCGGATCGTGCCGCGCTCCGCAGGCACGAGTCCGAAGATGGCGGAGGCGACTTCGCTGCGACCCGCGCCCATCAATCCGGCCAAGCCGAGCACTTCGCCTTTACGGACGGAGAAGGTGATTTCGCGAAACGCACCGTCGCGCCCGAGGTTCTCGACTGCGAGCGCCACCTCGTTGGAGATCACGCGCGGCTCGCGTTTATCTGTTAGGATTTCGCGGCCAACCATCAGCGGGATTAAACGCGATTCATCCAGCTCCGCCGCCGGGCGGGTGGCGATGTGGCAGCCATCGCGCAGCACCGTCACGCGGTCCGCGATGCGGGAAACTTCCGCCATCTTGTGGGTGATGTAGATCACGCCGACGCCGCGTTTGCGCAGCGTGGCGATGGCTTTGAAAAGCGCGTCCACCTCGCGATCCGAGATGGCGGCGGTTGGCTCGTCCATGATAACGACCGAGGCGTCCGCGCCGAGCGCGCGAGCGATCTCGACGGTCTGCATGGCCGCCACACTTAACTCGCGCATCGGCCTTTCCACCGGCAGGTCCATGTCGAGTAAAGCTAACAACCTTCGCGCCTCATCGCGCATCGCCGAGCGGTCGATGGTGCCGGGGATTCGTCCGCGCGGTTCGCGACCTAGCAGGAGATTCTCCGCTATGGACATTCCCGGCACCGGCATGAGTTCCTGATGGATCATGGCGATGCCGCGCTTCATTGCATCGTGTGGCGCATGAAACCGCATCGTTTCCCCGCGCAGCCGCAAGTCCCCGGTATCAGGCGCGAGCATCCCGGCGAGGATGTGCATGAGTGTGGATTTACCCGCGCCGTTCTCGCCCATCAGCGCGTGGACCTCGCCCGCGCGTAACTCGAAGGAGACATCCCGCAACGCATGGATGCCGCCGAAGGACTTGCTCACGCCGCGCGCTTCGAGCAGCGGCGCAGAGAATGCGGGGAGGTCTCCAGCAGGCGGCGACATGGCGGGAATTTTCCAGTTGGCCGGGAGCTTGTCGATCCTATCCATTTTTGCGGACGCGATGACGGCGTGTCTTTGCAGGGGCGGCATGCCACGGTAGTTACCGAATCTAACCGCATGGTGAAATCCGCAAGAATGGTGAGCGAATGGATTGCCATTACAGCCCGGTCGTTCTCAATTCATTCACTCGGACTAGTCGGAGATCAGCCTCTGCCATCGCTTCCGCCGCGCTGTGCAAAGTGTGGGTGGCTACAGAGCAAGCTCGCATTTTCCGGAAAGGCTATGAATTTTCTTCATGAACTGGGTGAGACCTGCTTTGTTGCCGCTCATGCGTTGCCTCAAACCCTTGAAAACAAGCAGGCGGGTGCTCGGATTTTCCGCACTCGGAGTGATGATTTGCCAGGCTCAAGAGACTGTTCCGAGCGTGGATTCCGGTCACACAGCGTGGATTCTAACGGCCACGGTATTGGTGTTGTTCATGACGATGCCGGGGCTGGCTTTGTTTTACGGCGGGTTGGTGCGGGCCCGCAGCGTGCTCTCGGTGATGGCGCAATGCGCGGGCATCGCCTGCATGGCATCGCTGCTGTGGGTGGCGGGTCTTTATAGCCTGGCCTTCAAGGGTGATGGCGGCTGGATCGGCAATCTGGATGCGGCGTTTCTGCGCGGCATCACGACGGACACGGTGGCACCGGGCACGAAGCTGCCGGAGACGCTGTTCGTGATGTTTCAGATGACCTTCGCGATCATCACGCCGGGCCTCTACGTCGGCGCGGTGGTGGAGCGGATGAAGTTCGGAGCGGTGATGTTGTTCACCGCGTTGTGGCTGCTGTTGGTGTACACGCCGGTGACACACTGGGTGTGGGGCGGCGGTTGGTTGCAGGACATGGGCATTCGGGATTTGGCGGGCGGCATCGTCGTGCATGCCACGGCGGGGGTTTCCGCGCTGGTGCTGGCGATCATTCTCGGGAAACGCCGTGGATTTCCCGAGCATCCGCATCCACCGCACAGTCCGGGCATGGTGTTCATTGGCGCGGCCATGTTGTGGGTGGGCTGGTTCGGATTCAATGCGGGCAGCCAGCTCAACGCCGGCGGCGGCGCGGGCATGACAATGCTGGTGACTCACCTCTCCGCCTGTTCTGCGGCACTGGTCTGGTGTTTGTTAGAGCGCATCCGCAATGGCAGGGCGGGCTTGATCGGCATGGTGACCGGGCTGGTCGCCGGGCTAGCGACCATCACCCCCGCTTCGGGCGATGTGGGGCCGCTGGGGGCGATCGTCATCGGCTCGCTGGCGGCGGCGGTGTGTTATTTTGCGGTGAGCCTGATCCGTGAGAAGCTGCACATTGATGACTCGCTGGACGTCTTCGCGGTACACGGCGTGGGCGGCATCCTCGGCACGCTGCTGCTGGCATTTTTCGGCCAAAGCAATCTCGGCGGACTTGGCGCGGTGAAATCCATCGGCACGCAACTCGGCATCCAGTTGACCGGCATCGGTGTGACCATCGTGTGGTCGGCAGTCGCCACGGTGGGGATCGCCCTGCTGGTGAAGGCGACCATCGGCCTGCGTGTGACTGAGGAGCAGGAATACGAAGGCATGGACCTCACGGAGCACGGCGAGACGGCGTATCAACTGGAGCCTTGAGGAAATCCTGAGTGCGAGACGAGACGGGAATCCACCCGGAAACACGCTCGACACTCCGGCCCTGCGGCGGCCAATCTCGCGGGCACGCGGCACTGATGAATTCCCTCCGCACCCACTTACCGCGCTTCCTGCTGATCCTCGCGCTCGCCGCCATGGGCGCGGGATTGTGCGCCTTCCTGCTGCCTGCGGAACAACGCGCGGTGGATCAGCAGCTTCTCGGTTTCCCGGATTCCGATGTGCAGGCTCACGTGGTGCGGCCACAGATTCTCGCGGTGCTGTGTTTCCTGCCTGCCGCCGCCTGCCTGTGCTACTCGCTCGGCGGCACCATGGACCGCTACATCACACGGCAATTCCTCGGCATCTTCGGCATCTGCATTTCCGCCTTGTTCATGATCTGGCTGTTAATCGATCTGTCCGACAAAATCTCGGACTTCCGCGGCTCCCGCGATCTGACTTACACGCTGTTGAGTTTCTATGGCACGCGGCTGCCCGCTGTGTTGGTACTACTGCTACCATACAGCCTCTTGCTCGCGCTGCTTTATTCACTCGGAAAACTTTCCACTAACCGCGAACTCATCTCGATGATCCAGTCCGGCCGAGGCGTGCTGCGCATCACCATGCCACTGATCGTTTCCGGGATTTTCTGCACTCTTCTCAGCATGGGGCTCAACTACCAATGGGCACCCATCGCGGAAGGCCGCAAGGATGAGATCCTCGACGAAGCCAGTGGCAAAGCCGCCACCGAGGCCAGCCAGGTGCTCTACCGCAATCCGGAAAACCGCCGCCTCTGGATGATCGGCGCGTTTCCTCCAGACTACGAGAAGGGCAGGCCGCTGCGCAACGTGGAGATCACCACCACCGGAGCGGATGAGTTGATAGTTTCACGTCTATCAGCCAGCAGCGCGCGCTGGAACCGCGACAACCGCAGTTGGACTTTTGAAAATCCAGTCGTCGGAAAATATACGAATGGCCGTGCCCCGGAATTCATCAGTCTCGATCAGCCACTCACGCTCGACACATGGACAGAGACGCCGTGGCAACTCATCAAGCCAGGCCTCAGCGCCGCCTTCCTCGGCATCCCAGATCTCAACAGTTGGCTGCGCGCGAACTCCCAACACCACGAGTGCGCGGACCCATCGCCCTATCGCACGCAGTGGCACTACCGTTGGGCGCTGCCCTTCACCTGCCTCGTCACCGTGCTGTTAGCCACCCCGCTCGCCATCCACTTCTCGCGGCGCGGCGCGGGTGGCGGCGTGTTTGTCGCCGTCGTGCTCTCCGCGCTGATGCTACTCGTCAGCAGCGTGATTGTCGCCTTCGGTGAATCCGGCACCCTGCCGCCCGCGATCGCCGCGTGGCTTCCGAACACCGCCTTCGCACTGCTCGGCCTCTACCTCTTCCACCGCCGCATCACAGGCAGGCCGATCTATCAGTCGCTACGCAGACTGTTCCGCATCACCGGCTGATTACCCCATCTCAAAACATCCCACCATGGCACTCGCAGAATCCTGGCACGTCCGCACCCGCTCCCGTGAATGCGCCGCCTCACAGCGCGCATTCACCGATGGCGAAACCATCGTCACCGCTCTTTTTCCCGACCTCGAATCTAGCGGCTATGTCCGCCGTGATTACTGCCTAGAGGCTTGGGAAAACTTGCCGCAGGACGCCGAAATCCCCTTCTCTTTCTGGAAGACCACCTTCTCCGGCCCCGCCACCAACGCGAAGGAAGATCCCATCGAAAAACTCAGCCCGGAAGAACTCCTCGTCCGCCTCGTTGAAGAAGATGAGGACCACACCGAAAACACCCGCTACGTGCTCGCCGTCATGTTAGAGCGCCAGAAAATCCTCCGCGAGACCGACAACCAGCGCACCCCCAACGGCATCCTCCGCGTTTATGAACACCGCAAAACCGGCGAGGTCTATCTCATCCGCGATCCCGACATCCCGCTCTCGCAAGTGGAGTCCGTGCAAAACGAAGTCTTCATCCTGCTAGAAAACAACGGCCGTACTCCTCAGCCGGTGTTAGTGGAATCACCCACCGAAGAAACTCCCGCCGCACCCGCCGGAGACACCGAGCCGGACGAAGTTTCTGACGATTCCGAGGAAGAGTGAGCACACGGAGAGGCGGAGTCAGTAGCCTCGCCATCCTTGCAAATCGAAAGCCGAACTTTCAAAATGCGAGGATGATACAGAGTGGCCCACCCCTGCTGACCCAAGGGATAATCCGCTTCCGTCTGCCGCCAACGCCACTAGACTCACCCTGTGCTTTCCCTGTCAGACCATCTTTTCTGGGACGTTGACCGTACGACTCTCGACCTTGAACGGCACTCGCCATGGCTTGTGAAGCGTGTGCTCGAATACGGTCGCTGGAGTGACTGGCAAATCCTCATCGCCCACTACGGAAAGCCGCGTCTCGCAGAAATCACGACCTCCATCCGCAGTCTCCAGCCCCGCGCACATGCGTTCTGCGAAGCCTGGTTCCAACTCCCAACCACCGCATTCCGATGCTCTACTTTGCATAGTCGGCACCATTGGGGGATTTTCTGAAAACACCACGCATGCACGACGGCTCGCTACTTCTGTTAGGATTCTCCGGCCCGGAACTCATGCCGGAGGAAGCCGCTTTGTTTCGCAAGCTCCGGCCTGCGGGCTACGTGTTGTTTTCCCGCAACATCGTCACGCCACAACAAACGAGGAAGCTCACCGATGACTTGCGCGGACTCGCCACGGACACACCGATCATCGCCATCGACCAGGAAGGCATCTGCGGTATCGCGCCCTCTGCGCCGACGGCTGTTGCGCTTGCCACAGCGAAAGACTTGGGAAAAATCGCCGATGCGGGCGCGTTCACTGGCGATCTGCTACGCTTGTTAGGAATCAATATGAACCTCGCGCCGGTGCTTGATCTCGATCATTTGCCGGAAGCACCGAACGCCCTGCACGACAGCTGCTGGGGACGTGATCCGCAGCGTGTGATCGACTACGCAGGACAATGGAACCGCTGGCTGCGCAAACGCGCCATCGCAGGCTGCGCGAAATATTTCCCCGCAGGCGGGCGTGCGCAATGCGATCCGCAGCACGAACTACCATCATCACCCGCCACGCTGGAGGAACTGTTGCGAGAAGACGTGATCCCCTACACCGCGCTGATGCCGGAGCTGGACGCCGTGATGTCTGCGCACATCGTATTTTCTAACATCGATCCGGATTTCCCCGCGTCGCTCTCGCCGCGCGTGATCCGCCGTTTCCTGCGAGATCAGCTCGGCTTCGACAAGCACCTCGTCATCACCGATGACCTCGACATGGGCGCTATCACCCGCCGTTACGGTCGCGGAGAGGACGTAAAACTCGCCATCCAAGCCGGCAACGACCTCGCGTTGATCTGCCACCGCACGGACACGGCGGAACACGCCGCCCGCGCCATCGCGGAACTGCCGCATCACATTAAGGAAGAAGCGCGGGATCGAGTGGATCGCTTCCGCCGGAAAAAACTCCACGGCCCGTTGGTCTGGTCCGAGAAGAAATGGACGGACACCTGCACCGCTCTCGCAGCACTTTCGGCAGGCAGCGGAGTGTAATTTTTCTTCCCGAATATTTGCGTGCGACCTCCGTCTCACGCGCTACATTGGCGGCAACAAAACGCCAACCATCCACATGAAACCAATCGCACGCATCCTCACCGCCGCTGTTGCGGCACTCATCACGATCACCGGCACCACGGGCGAAAGCCAAGCCGCCAAAGTTCGTCTTGATGGCTCCGGCTACTACGAGTTTGAACCCACAATCAACTACTACTCCAACGGAGTGAGACAAACCGGCCGCTACGGCAATCTGGGGCGGGACTACTACCGCAAGACCACCTACAGCATGCGCTGGATCACCAACCATAGCGGCTCGCGCTCGGGCGATCTCAGTTTCGAGTTCTGGGGCATGCCTTATTACGGAGCCGACTCTGGCATCGTCTTGATGACCCGCGGTCTGAATCCGCTCAACGGTGGATCCTACTACTCAAACCTCTCACGCAAAGGCTACGCGATCTATCTGGATGAATACCGCTTCCCCGAGTTGAACCTGTGGGAATACACCCGCAGCGGCTGGAGGTTCCGGGACGCACTCTCCTTCAGACGCGATAACCTGCTCTGATCGCTCTTGTTTCAACGAAAGGATGCCGGGATGTGGACAAGCTCCGCTCCCGGCATCTTCGTTTCAGCCTGAATTCCGAAGTTGCAGGGGTGATTTCGTTGGAGTTTTGACCAGTAGAGTAGAGAGCAGCGGGCGGCTTTCGCCAGTCCCGTTGCTCCCCCTCGTCGAACCGGACGTGCGGATTTCCCGCATCCGGCTCTCCTGCAAGCATTCCTCATAGGCGTTGAAATCCAAGTTCTTGTAGATATTGATAGTGGCTCATTCCTTTCG
>JANMLQ010000198.1:0-3241 GCA_031372635.1 Akkermansiaceae bacterium
CGCAGCACGGCGTAGGCGGTGACGCCGGGCTCGTGCAGGATGGACTTGAAGGTGATGCACGGGATGCCGTCGATAACGGCTTCGTTTCCCGCGTGGTTGTGGCCGCAGAAGTAGGCGCGCACGCATGGGTGCGGCTTGAGCGCGGTGAGGATTTCCCCGCTGTTCCATGCCTGATGTCCTTCCGTAGGCAGCAGCGGATGATGGCCGCAGACGATGACCGGCGTCTTCGCGGCATCGGCGGCGGTGAGTTCCTTTTTGATCCATGCGAGCTGCTCGGGTTGCACGCCGCCGTTGTATGGCTTGGCGTTGTTGGCTTTGGTGGCGGCCAGTTGAGTCATGAGTGCGGTCGCGGCGATGGCTTCGGCAGTGCCTTTGGCATGCTTGTAGGTGGAGAGGCCGTTGCTATCGAGCATGAGGAAACGCACGCCGTGTTCCGTGAAGGCGTAGTAGTCCGCAGGCATACCTAACAGAGAGGCGACACGACCCTTCTCCTCGTCCTTCACACTGTAGTCGTGGTTTCCTAACAGATGACGGACCGGATGGCCGAGTGGCTTGAAGAGTGGCAGGATCTTTTCGTAGGAGGAGAAGTCGCGGTCGATCACATCGCCGAGGTGCAGGGTGAAGGGAAGTTTCTCCTTCGCGAGATCCGCCACCGCATCTTGAAGCTTGGCGGGTGATTCACGGAAGTGGCGTTCTCCCTGCGGGTCCGCATCGGCATACTGCACGTCAGTAGTGAGGCCGAAGGAAAGCAACGGCGCGTCAGTAGTCTCCGCACGAGCGACAGACACGGCGGCTGAGGAAATCGCGAGGAATCGGCGGCGGTTCATGCTCCCCGATAGCACTGCCACCAGATCCATGCGATGGAAAAATAAGGAAGGCAGGAAAGCAGGAATGAAGATGCCGGAGGCCAATCAATTTCAGAATGGTTCCTGCTTTCCTGCCTTCCTTATTCAAAATCCAACATCAAGCCCGCATCGACGATTGCGGTTCCGCCAAGCTGCTTTGACAAGCCCGCACCAGACCGCTAACCAGACCCCATGCGATCACTCGTCAAACACGTCCTCCGCCGCGATGAAGCCACCGAAGACCTTCACGTCGCGGGCTGGGTCCGCACCCGGCGGGACGCGAAGACCTTTTCGTTTCTCGAGCTCAATGACGGCTCCTGCCTCGGCAATCTTCAGATCGTGGCGGACGCAGGTATCCCAGGCTACGAGGACATCGCGAAGATGAGCACCGGCGCGTCCATCGAAGTGCGCGGCAAACTCATCCCTTCACCCGCCGCTGGACAGAAGTGGGAGATGCAGGCGACTTCGCTGAAGTTGTTAGGCGGTGTGCCGGAGGACTACCCGCTCCAGAAAAAAGGCCACAGCAGCGAGTTCCTGCGCTCCATCGCCCACCTGCGGCCGCGCACCAATCTTTACGGCGCGGTGTTCCGCACGCGCAGTCGTATGGCCTATGCCGTGCACCGGTTTTTCCAGGAACGGGATTTCATCTACGTCCACACGCCCATCATCACCGCCAGCGATTGCGAGGGCGCGGGCGAGATGTTCCGCGTCACCACTTTACCGGACGACAAGATCTCGCAGGAAACCGAGGACTTCTTCGGCAAGCGCGCGTTTCTAACAGTCAGCGGCCAGCTTGAGGGCGAGACCTTCGCCTGCGCGCTGTCTAACATCTATACCTTCGGCCCCACCTTCCGCGCGGAGAACTCGAACACCTCGCGCCACGCCGCAGAGTTCTGGATGATCGAGCCAGAAGTCGCCTTCTGCGATCTGGAAGGCGACATGGACCTCGCCGAATCGCTGGTGAAATTCCTCGTCACCGAGATGCTAGAGCATCACGAGGGCGATCTGGAAATCTTCAGCAAGTTCGTGGACAAGGGACTGCGCGAGCGTCTCGAATTCGTCGCCAGCCGCGCGTTTGAAAGGATTTCCTACACCGAGGCCGTCGCGCTGCTGCGGGCTGGCGGTGCGCAGTTCGAGTATCCCGTCGAATACGGCCTCAACCTCCAGTCCGAACACGAACGCTGGCTCACCGAGGTGCATTTCAAGAAGCCCGTCACCGTTTTCAACTACCCGAAGGAAATCAAACCCTTCTACATGCGCCTCAACGATGATGACAAGACCGTCACCGCGATGGATGTGTTAGTCCCCGGCATCGGCGAGATCGTCGGCGGCAGCCAGCGCGAGGAACGCTACGATGTGTTGATGGAGAACTTCAGGAAACACCACCTCGATCCCGAAGCCTACGGCTGGTATGCGGACCTACGGAAATACGGCAGCGTGCCGCACGCCGGCTTCGGTCTGGGCTTCGAGCGCATGCTCATGTTCGTGACGGGCATGGCGAATATTCGCGACGTGATTCCCTTCGCGCGGACGCCGGGGCATTGTGAGTTTTGAATATGTAAGGCGGCAAGGTGGCCAAACCGGCACCGCGCATGCCATCACTCTTCGTCCCAACGGGACGGTTCATACCAGCCCGGCACACGGTGCCGGGTATCGCGCAGGGAAAGGAACCGCGTCCTGATGGGACGCTTCATGCAGGCTGCGGTTTGTCGGAATGCTATCCGCATGAAGTGTCCTCACAGGACACGGAATGGTAGGCGATGCAAGTCCCGGCACTTTCGTGCCGGGCTGAGATGAGTCGTCCCGTTGGGACGAAGAATCATTCACCTAACAAAGTCGTCCTCGTGAACAGCGGGATGACATGGATGCCGCGGGCTTCGATTGCTTGGCGGCCGCCTTCTTCGCGATCGACGAGGACGAGGCAGAAGGCGACTTTTCCGCCTTCGCGTTCGATGGCGTCGATGGCTTTCAAGGTGGAGCCGCCGGTGGTGATGACGTCATCGACGACGATGACGTTTTGACCGGACTTGAAGTTTCCTTCGATCTGTTTTCCCGCACCGTGGCCTTTGGGCTCCTTGCGGACGGTGAAGACTTGCAGTGCCTCGTCCGGGTGCTTGGTGGCGGAGGCCATGCCGACGGCGAGCGAGATCGGGTCCGCGCCGAGAGTCATGCCGCCGATGGAGTCGATACTGAGGTGCTCGGAGTGGATTTTGGAGCGCACGGCATGCCAGCCGAGATCGCCGATGAGGTTGGCTCCGAAGGGATCGAGCGCAGTGACGCGGCAGTCGATGTAGAGGTCGCTTTGTTTGCCGGAGGCGAGGGTGAAGGTGCCGGTGCGGACGGATTTTTCGAGCAGGAGCTTTTTCAGTGCGGCGGTGGTGGCGAGCATGGGCGGA
>JANMLQ010000224.1:0-2398 GCA_031372635.1 Akkermansiaceae bacterium
GATCGGCGTCGAGTTCGCCTATATTTACAACGCTTTCGGCACCAAGGTCACACTCGTCGAGATGGCCCCACGCCTCGTTCCCGTCGAAGACGATGAGATCGGCGACGCGCTGGAAAAATCCTTCATCAAGCAAGGCATCCGATGCCTCGCGAATCACAAGATCACCGACACCACAGACAATGGCACGCACGTCGAATTCACAGTGGAAGGCGCGAAGGAAAGCGGCACTCTATCAGCGGACGTCGTGCTCGTCGCCATCGGCGTGATGCCCATCCTACCCGGCGGCGTGCAAGCGGAACTCACCGATCGTGGCTTCGTGAAAACCGGCGATCGTTATGAAACTTCGATCCCCGGCGTGTATGCCATAGGCGACGTCAGCGGACCGCCGCTGCTCGCGCACACCGCATCGTTTGAAGCCATCCAATGCGTCGATGGTCTCTACGTGGAAGGCCACAAAGTCCGCAAGGTCACCAATTTCCCCGGCTGCACCTACTGCCATCCGCAAGTTGCCTCGGTCGGAAAAACCGAGCGCGCACTCAAGGAAGCCGGCATCGAATACAAGGTCGGCAAGATTCCCTTCGTCGCCATCGGCAAGGCCATCGCCGCAGGCGAGCCGGATGGCTTCGCGAAACTGCTCTACGGCAAGAAACACGGCGAGTTGTTAGGCGCGCACATCATCGGCGACAACGCCACCGAGCTCATCGCCGAGATGGGCCTCGCGCTCGATCAAGAACTCACCGCCGAGGAAATCCACGCCACGATCCACGCGCATCCGACGATGAGCGAAGTCATCCACGAGGCGACTCTCGCGGCGGAAGGCCACGCGATTCATTTCTGATAGATGTCGTGGCGGCGGATTGAATCCGCCAAGCCTTGTCTTGATGCAATCCGGGCATGGCGGATGCAATCCGCCGCCACGTTCTCAAAGCGGCGGCAGGCTTTCCAAGATCGCAGTCAGGCGCTCCGTAGTGCCGTGCGTGGCGCACCAGTTTGTGACGTAGGCCATGTCCAGTGTCTCCGGGCCTTGTACAGCAAGCACGTCGCGCACGTCATCGAGATCTTTGGAACGGCCCCAGCGGAGCTTCTGCACGATAACGTCCTCAGCAGTTGGAATCCAGATTTCGCGATTGAGCAGCGGCACGAAACGACGCTGCCTGCGGGTAAACTCAGACTTCACGAAGTCATCATCGAACATCTCGAATAGCTCGACCTTGAAAAGCGGTGGCTTGCGGGAAATGCCCACGTAGCGGCGTCCCCATGTAAGTGTGTCGAACTGGCATTGCGTCTCGAACTCGATAATTTCCGAAAGACCGGCGATCAATTGATGGATTCCGTTTTCCAGATCAATGGAGACGAGCAGGTCGATGTCCTTGGTCGCTCTCGGGATACCATAAGTCCCGGCAGGAATCGCACCGACAGCCATGTGCGGCACGCCGAGTGATTCCGCAGTTTCAAAAATCGAGCTGGCAAGTTCTCCCAAAGTCATGCTGCGGGTTTGCCCTCCGTGCTGTAAAATTTGAAATTACGGGCACGATCGAGACGATCAATCCAACGTTTCACTTCCTGCCATCCCAGCTCCGGATCGCTGGTGCCAATCTTGTGCATCGCTCCGGCGTGCATCATACCCATTTGAAAATCCGACATCTCGAACACCGACTCCAACCTCTCCTCCGGCGTCATCGCACGGGCACGCAGAACCTTCTCGCGATAGATCGAGTCCTGGAGATCTTTGAGTGCCGTCGGGTGATCGTGCGGATTATCCACTGGAGGCACTTTGCCCGCTGCGAGGCGGAGCGGCAAGCCGGTTTCGGTAGTCATTCCGGGCCGATGCATATTAAAAGAACTTTTCACCGCAAATCCGCAAAGATCGCAAAGGGGCGCAAAGCATTTTGGAAACACTCATCATGAATCTTCTCTGCGTCCCTTTGCGACCTTAGCGCCTTTGCGGTAAATCCAGAGCATTTTACTCATTCCGGTTTCGCAGGAACGATGAGCGTGGGCACGGCGGCCTTGCGCACCATGCCTTCGGCGACGCTGCCAAGTAGCAGCGAAGCGATGACGCCGTGGCCGTGCGAACCGAGAACCACGAAGTCCGCACCTTTTTCCTTCACGAAATCCAGCAGCGCATGGAGCGGGCTGCCTTCGGCGATATGGGAGGTGGCACCGGGCAGATCGGGGACCACTTGGGCGAGGAGTTCCTGCATTTTAGCGGCGGCGCGGCGTTTCGCTTCTTCCTGATAGGCATGTAGAGCGGGAAACTCATCAGGAGTGAAACCGTAGGCGGTGTAGCTGGGCTCCGGCTCCACCACATGGAACAGGCTCAACTTAGCCCCAAAGGTCATGGCTAAGCTGGCGGCCATTTCCATTACTCCGGAGGTGGCGTTTGAGAAATCGACTG
>JANMLQ010000230.1:0-16928 GCA_031372635.1 Akkermansiaceae bacterium
TTTGGGACCGCAGGTCCGCCTCGGGCTGCTCTCCACCCCGCCTCGCGACGACGCAGTTGCCTCCGGCTGCTTTCCCGTTGCTCGTCTCGGGATGACTCAGACTTTCACTGGTTGATTTCATGTATGTGCGCACGCACGAGCGGCGGACTCCGATCCGCCGTGGCCAATGCTAGGTCGATGATTCTGAGCGAAAGCACTTTTCTATCGGCTCCTCATTGGCTTCGGCGAATCGGAATGGGCGGGCAGCGGACATAGCCGCAGGCAAATCGCCGCTCCATACCCCGCCCCATCTCCTACTCCACCTTCCAGAAAATCTACCAACACGGAACCCACACCACCCCATGAGCCAGCGAGCCGTCCTCATGTCCATCAAGCCGAAGTATGCCGACCTCATTTTCGCCGGAACCAAAACCATCGAACTCCGCCGCGTCTGCCCCAAGGTCGGTCGGGGCGACCTCGTCCTCGTCTATGTCTCCAGCCCGAGAATGGCCTTGGTCGGTGGCTTCGAAGTCGCTGGAATCGTCTCAGGTGATCCGCCGACTCTCTGCAAAAAATGGCAGACTCATTCCGGCGTGGATAAGGAAAACTTCCTCCACTACTTCCAAGGCGCAGCCACTGCCTACGGAATCCTCATTGCCCGCTTCTGGCAGTTTGAATCCGCCACCGAACTCAAAGCCCTCCGTCGTACAAAAGGGGGATTCCATCCGCCTCAGTCCTATCGGTATGTCGGGAGCGAGGAGTTGGTGAAGCTGATGGATTGATAAGAGCAAGGATTTGACCGCACTTTTTATTGATGGGTGAGCAATTCTTAGATCAATCCAAGATTTTGGTTAAATTGAGCGACTAGGAAATGGAGTGAGCTACAACATCCCATTGTTCCTTGGTTAGCAGCGTATCGTTGGAATGGGACGATTCGATGCCGTCCCAAAATACAGCTCTCTCCACCCCCAATTCCGCGAGTGACTTCTCCAATTGTGTGCGCTTCAGAGCGAACTCCGAGTGGATTGAATTCAGATCAATGTGCGGAATGCTCCCGAAAGCACTTTTTTGCCACTTTTCGAGTTTGGTTCGTTTCCTTGTCCAATCCAATTTCATTCGGCTATTCCTGAAGGTTTCTTAGATTCAGGTCTACTTTTTCTGGTGAATCGCAGCTCGATGCGCCTGCGTGAAGGATCATCTTCATTCTTGGCCCCCTGAACCAAATTGCTACTTGGTGAGATGAGTTGTGCTCCAGAGTAGGCCCGGCAAACGAGAGCTTGTAGCTCAGGGCTCTCGGACTTTGCAAAGACACTGGTCAGAAATGAAGCAACAGAAAGCGCTCGAGCCAACCCTAGATCAGCGTTTGATCCAGCATTAAGCTTCCCTATCACGTCTGGCGACGATGGCCCAAATTCAAATCCGTTTAGCGTGGCATCAAAATTTGATGTTCCAGATTTCGGCGTCCCATCAGTATGTCCGATTATCTCCATCACTTCTATTGGGTAATCCTTAACCATTTTCTCAATCTTTGGAACAATGTCCTGTTTCAAGCGGTCTCCAAAGCCCGCAGGAAGATCTCCGTGTCCGGGATCAAACGCATAACCTGACGCTTCTTCCAATGGGATTACCATCGGAGCATCCCTCATCACCACTTCGCCCTCCTTAAGTTCAATTCGTTTGTCCCAGTCGGCTTTTTTCACGCTGACCATATCCGGCCCGATTTCGACTCGTCGCTCCCAATCAGTTATTTTGACAATCAATTCATCGGACTTCAGCTCGACCCGCTTGTCCCAATCCGTCTTTTTCACAAGGATCTTATTGGGATCCAGCTCCGGGCGTTTATCAAGATCGGTCTTGTTGATAGCAATCTGTCCAGGTTGAAGGCGCGGGAATGAAGAATCCCACACTGAGCGCATCCCAGCATCGACAGCCCAAAGGATGAGAACCAAAAGCAGAACAGCCAAAATCAAGTCCGTCAGTGAAGGCCAGAATGCAGTTTCATCTTGATTTTTTCGGAACATACAGGGCGTGGCGGCTGATTATTTCCTCCCGAGTTGATACCATTTCTTCTTCCGAAGTATGCTTGGTGACGATCCCGCTGTATGGGGTTTCCCAACACCCAGTTGACTCATCTCAGCGCGAAGGTCTTCTATGGCGGATTGCAACCCGCGAATACCCTCATGCAAATCGACCGTGCGCTGGCTCGCGATCGTAGAGCTATTCATCAAAGGGCCAAGCTCTTTGGGCAGACTGGAGGAAAGCGCCTCTGCAATGAGACTTGGTAAATTCGCTAGAAGTTCGCTTGCCGTTTGACGCTGCACTCCTGCAACCGTCTTTACCTCAACTGAGAAATTACGAAACTCGGCTGTGAGGCTGGCTACTTCACTATGCCACTCCTTGGTGAGAGTCGTGAGTATGTCTCCATGTGCAGTGACGGCCTGTGCAGTCGCCGGGAGGCTTGCTGTTGCTGTATGTAGGCTTTGCGCAAGTCGTGTGGATTCGTCGGCAGTCAGCACTACACTTTTTGTTAAAACTGCGGTCTCTTGACGAAGGTGAAGTAGGTCGACGTTCTGCGATGTCGAAAGCTCCTGCATTTTCGCGACAGCCATCAGCAATTTCTCATAGCGCTCTTCAGCAGGACTGCTCGCATCATAGAGCTGTTCCATTGCTTTTAAAAATGGACCGTTCGACGCAACACTCTTGTCGAAACGGTCAGCGGCTGTTCCAAGAAGTTTTGCTACACTCTCCATTCGCTGAACGATTGGTAGCAACGCCGTCCCAAGGTCCGACATCGCATTCGCGATTTGTTGCGCTGAACCCTCGACTGCGGAAACTGCGGAAACACCCGCAGCACCTATTTGCTGGGCCGATGTTTGAAAAGCTTGGGATAAATGACCGCATCCTTCGCTGGCCACGATACCCAACCTATCAAGCGACTCCTTGGTAGCTTCTGATCCCGTAGTAACTGCTTCAACGCCGCTCTGTGCAGCCGTAGCAAATGCATTCGCCGCGACCTCAAGTTTTGATGCCGCGTCCGAAGCAGCAGACGAAACTTCTTGATGCCGAAGCGTCCATGGAATCAATGCACTACTCGCAAAGGCAACGAAGTCTCGTCCGGCCTTATTCTGCGCCGGGTCGAGAAAGGCAAAACGAATCGCTTGAAGAAAAAGAGTTGCTAGAACACCACAAATACTCGGCCAAAATGCATTGGCGAGTGCTGGCTGCAACTGGCGGAAGCCATTCTGATACTTTGCCATGCTAGGCATCCCATTCGGATCGAATGAGTCGAACAGCCCACTAGCAGGTATCGCAGCGTGAAGCGAAAAAAGCGTGCCCGCAATACCGCAAAGCAGAACAACTGAAATAGCATACCGCCTCACTCCGCTCAAAAAGCGAACGGAGGTTTCTTCCGGCTCGATAAGATCTACAGATGCTTCCGGCGAGTGATCGGTTGCCAGAATACGGTTGAGAGCAGGACGAAGTGGGTGGCCTTGTTTCAAAGTCGTGTCGAGCCAGTCACTCATATTGTCTGGGTCAGTCGTGAGTAGTTCACGGCCAAGATGCTCGATGGTTTTTGTCTGCGAACGCCAGAAGCCAATCTCCAGATACAGGCCAATGACGGCCAGAATGCTGAGAATAACGATTAGTATGAAGAAAAATGCTCCCATTGGTGGATCTTTAGTTTGTCAAACTTCATCGTGAACGGGTTCGATGAATGCACGACCTTGCACAAAATCGAATGATTTCACGCCCTCAAACCTGAAGGCAAACCCGTGCTCGCATTGCTGGACAGCTCCTGATGCGAGGTGAACCGTCCATGTCGTAGCGCTGAGGTTCTTGAGTGTCATTCCGCGCTCAGTTTCTTTCAATTCAGCCATCGGTCGTTGAAATAAAAACTCCGCGTTATCGAGGTGGTGCTCGTAGAGCTTGCGTCCATGAGCCGCTAACATTTTCTTTCCATTTGAGAATCTTAACCGCCAACGTTGGACACGATTTTCCGCTCCGCAGAACAGGCAGGTGGAATGGCTATCGGAGATGAAAAAGCGTTGCCTACACCGGCTACACTCCGCCATACATTCAAGCGCTTTCCATAGTACTTGTGCCCAGGTTGCCGCGCTAGGCCGCTTGTTTGATATAGTCAGGCCTTCGGTAAATGCGCTGATGAACAACTCACGCACTTCTTTGGGCAAAGCCGCAAATGGCAAACCACCACCAAAGCGGTTCTTTTTCGAAGTCGGATGTTCCGTAAAAATAGCTTTTTTGCCAAACGCTTCGTCTTCAGTTTTAAGTGACGGATTCCAATCTGCCCCAGTATTGCCGATCAAAGGGTGGCGGAACATTAGCAGGTAGAACAATACCGTGGCAAGGCTATGGAGATCGGTGTCAGGCCCGGGAGTCGGATTCGCTGTTGTGATCAGTTCCGGAGCACGGTAGCCGGGAGTTCCCGCAACTTTTGGTGGAAGAAGATCACCACATGCCAAGTTGTCACAATCAATCAGGCTAACATTACCACTTTCAGGATCGAAGAAAACATTTCCTAGAGAAAGATCACAGTGGGTCATTCCGTGCCTGTGGATAACTCGTAGCGCACGGCAGAGATGAAAGCCCGCGAGCAAATAATGGTGATACTTGTCCCTTCGCTGAACGACGGATGTAAATGCGTCACTTTCGGCCTTTAGATACTGCTCATAGGGAGTCACCCACCCAAGAAGTGACTTGGCATCAAGGGGCCTGCCATTGGCAAGTTCCATAAAAACTCCAAACTCGCCATTCATCATGTGAATTGACTGGGGATAACACACTAGCGACTGAGGAAGTGACTCGGCGATTTGGTGTGAGGCATTAATAACTTTCTTGAGGCGGTCTTGTTGTTTCGTTAAATCGCCTCCGGTTGGAGGATTCTTGAACAACTTTAATGCCATTGAATGCCCATCAGATAATCGCGTTACCTTCCAGACGACGGCTTGCCCTCCGACACCGAGTTCGAAGTCGTACCGATACTCATGACCATCAGCAGCAGTGAATTTTGAGTTCTGAATTGGCATGGCACTATGCGTCAAGAAATACGGCCACGAGCGTTTTATCGTCGTCGGAGAATTTACGATCTTCCCAGTAACGGCAAAAAGCTTCTGCGTATTCTGAAAGTGCAACGGGCTCATTCAAACGCTGGCGGATTTCGGGCCAAACGGTGCCAAAATAGATACCTGCATCACCGATGCTCTCGCTCAATCCGTCCGTCATGAGGCAAAACCCTTGAATACTCTCATCGGCAATAAACTCTTCATCCGACTCGTCGAAACTGCGTTCCCACTGTTCATTGGTCAAAGGTCGAACCTCGTTGGCAAAGCCTTCCCTGTGAATTTTTGTCAACATACGCGCTGACATGCCGCTATCTGATACTGCGTAAATAGCTCCATCGCCGACACTAGCGGCCCAGTATCCTTGTTCGTCGAGACAAAGAACCAGAGCTGTCGTCGCGTACTCAATCACCTCATCGGCTTCTGTCTTCGATTCGACAACACCCATGATGACTTCGGATTCACTACTGTTCTGGCGTGCATCTTTGGCACAACTTTTGATGAATTTTGACCTTGCCCTAGCGAACCGATTCGAAAGCCTATCTCCCACGAACTTTGTGTCACTGAATTCCACGCCGAGGGATTGACATGCAATTTCAGCCCCCCTCCGAGACCGAGACCGAGTACCAACACCGTCTGCGACAACCATGGTCAATCGGGCAGAGTTGCCATCTGACGATGATTGAAAAACTTCAGCAAAGTCCTGGCACTCTGACCCCATTTCTACGTGAGACTTGCCTTGCCAACAAAACATTACGACAGCCACTTTCCGCCCAGCGATATTGTAGTGGGTAATGGTCGGAGGTAAACTGAATCGGCTGGAATCGGCAGACGTTTCCATGGAGGATTCAGTTGATCACCGTGGTGCCGATGACGTGACTCATTGGGCGCGCTTCGGATATTTCGATTGTAAGTGTCTTGAGGTTTTTCAAGAAGCTACTGATCGTAGATTGATCCTTGAGTCTCACAATTTGTGATTTCTCTGAATCGTGGCGAAACTCAGTCAGGACTGAATCATCGATAGAATCGTCATCGCCGGCACCCGCTATCACTCGATAGCCTGCGGCACGACCAGAAGGCCTTTTCCCGATGAGCGGGTGCTGGTTAATGAGTTCCAACTGTGCCTTCCAAGCACTTTCGTCGCAATTCGGATTTCCATCTGTAATGAGCACGAACAGCGGTTCTTTGCCGCCTCTGAACTGGAGGTCCTTGCGTTTCACCAGAGCCAGCACTTCCGCTAAACCCTTGTCGAGATTTGTTCGTGGCGCTCCTGCTTTGATTGAAGGAGGGATAACTGTTTCAACAGCTTGATGCTCAATAATCGTTTGCGCGGTATCACTAAAAGTGATCACTGATAGAAACACCGAATCCCGGGTGTCATCACTACGCTGCAACTCTTCGATGTAATCTCGTATGCCTTGGTTGGCTTGTGCGATTCCAACAGGTTCCATGCTTGTGGATACGTCCACCAGCAGGACAACAGGCATGGGTTTGCGCGAAGTAGCGCCCGGAGCGATTTCAATTGTGAGTGCCATATTTATTTTGATTAGAAGTCTGTTTAAAATCGATTTTGCAGAAAATGCCAGCGTTTGATGTCGGGTATTTGGCTTTGTAAGAATTACGGTGCAGAGCGGCTCGCTTTATTTTCACTTCGAAGTCTGCTTTGGCATTAGCCCAAAATAACAGACATTGGGCAGTTGTCGTGGTGTGAAAGACGGGCGGCAGGCTGGACGATTGGGCGCATTTTGTGGAGGGCGTTGGCGGCCATGTGGTATTTGATGCCATGAGGGAGGGAGGTTTGCTAGTTTTCAGTGTTCAGTTTTCAGGGAAGAGGGAGAAGTGCCGAGTGCGCAGTGAGCAGAAGACAGGGATGAATTGATGATTTCGGATTTTAAATTTTTGAAGGGAATTTATGACTTGAGGGGATTAAATGCGTGGCCCTTTGCCCATGGCTTGGTGAGAAGTGCTTTGTCGAGGGTGGCCAACTTGAGTCCGTGGCGGATGGCAAGATGGACGAGGTGGGCGTCGGTGGTGTCCTTGTAGTTGGATTCCGGCGAATCTATGGCACTCAGGTCATCTGCGTGAAAACGATGGGCTGGCCGTGCCAGAAGGCTGGCAAGGGAATGTTGGGTATCTTCCCAAGTGGCGGAATAGCCGGGGCTGAGACTGACACGCAGGAATCCGAGTTCCACGATAGCGGTGGTGTAAAATTCCGGTTGGGCCTCGAGCCAAACGCGTGCCGCCTCATGATCGGGATGGGTGGTCCAGCGGCTGGCGAGCAGGAGATTGACATCGAGTAGCCAGCTCACGGGGATTCATCAAGGAGTTGGCGGACGCGTTCAGGTGTCATGAGTGGTGCGCCCTGAGGTGCTTGGAGCAAGCAATCGGGGCCGATCTGGATTGGACGCGCATGTCCGCGGGCGCTGCGGGCTTTGGGAGACAAGGAGCGCACGAGTTTTTCCCTTTCCGCAGGTGGCAGGTTTTTGGCAGCGGTTGCTATTTCAGTGAATGATTCCATGATCGAATCCTAGCCTGAGTCGGGTGTGCGGGCAATGCTGTTTATGGCTGGAAGACAAGAGGGCGACAGGAATGTCGCCCCTCCTTATGGAGTGGGCGGGGTTGGAAGTGGGGTGGTGGCTTCGGGTTTCTCGCGGTCGCGCGGGGGGAATTCGTCGAGGAGGAAGCGGTTGCGGGCGACGAGAGTGCCTTCGTCTTTGGCGGCTTGGGTGGCGGGGTAGGCGAGGCGGGCGGCGTTTTGGACGCTTTGGCACATTTTGTAGAGGGCGTTGGCGGCGAGGTTGCGGGCTTGGGTGAAGCCTTTTTTCTGATCCTTGGCGGCTTCGTGCTCGGTATCGCCGCCGTCGAGGAGGTCGATGGAGGCGGCGAGAGCGGCGCTGTCTTCATCAAGCCAGCCGTGGTCATCGAGGGCATCGGCGTGGGTTTGGCAGGCGGCGAGGACTTTTCTGGCGCGGTCGATCTCGCTGGGGAAATCGGCGGGTTCATGGATGCCGACTTGGAATTCGCTGTGGAGGCGGGCGTCGTTTTTCGGGAAAGCAAGGGTGGCGCTGCGGCGGGCACCGGAGGTGAGTCGCTCCAACTCGGCGAAGGCTTCGACTTGTTCCTGAGTCATCTGACCGATGCTGCCAACGGCTCCGCTTTGGGCGATACCACCGGATTCAACGAGCTGGATCTGGGCGAGAAATAGCGGGCCGAAGACGATGTCCGGCTGACCGGCGACGGGATTTCTCTTCGAGAGGCGACGTGCGACGGCGGGGCCAGTGGCGGCATCGACTAGAGCGGCGTGGAGGCGTTTTGCATCGCGAAGAAGGGTGCTGACAGGGAAATCAAACGTGCGGTTGGCGGGCATGACTGCGGAGTTTTTGGTTAGGGATGGGATAGGAATTGAGAACGCGAAGTCCTGTTTTTATTACCATTCCAAGTTGTCTGGCAGAAATGGGGCTGGCGAGCGAAAAATCGTCACCATAGATCACTTGGTCGGCTTTGAGTGTTGCAACTCGTTTATTTTATTTGAGTAACGAATATTGAAATACAATGACCGGAAGTTGGATGTGAGCGGACAAGAGCTGGGAAGTTTCTGACACCTCTTGGGATTGTTCTGACACCGCATTGAAGATTTGTGACGGCCTTTGATAGTTTTCCGACGCATCCTAGGATTTGCCTAACTCCGCTTGGGAATTGACTGACAGCGGCTGTTTTCCGGCTGACACCGGTTGCTTTCAGGCTGACGGTGTTGGTTTTGACAGGAACGGTGTTGGTTGGCCTGAGGACGGCGGCTGGGAATTTCTGACAGGATCGGGGCGGTGTTGGACTGGCGAACACCCACTGAGCTGGATAAAGATCACCCTCGCCGTGCTCGCAGTGATCGCGCTCATCCTAACCATCATCGCCCTCGCCCAAGGCGGGCGCTGATCCTCCGTTATCCTGTTAGATTGCTACAGAGGCCGTTACATCGGCAGCCCGGAAGCATTCTTACATTTCACAATATTTCACTGCCGAACCTGACTCCAGAGGCGAATAGTGAACCGGCGGTCAGACGGCCTCAGCACGTTTCGAGAAGTTGCCTCCATTTTCCCGGGTCCGAATGCTGGTGAAAAAACCCGACGATCACGATTTCATCGGGATCGATCCGGAAGAAGAGCGCGTTGGGGAATTTGGAATAACTGCCCCTGCGATACGGAGCGGCGACCATGTGGAATACTTCCGGGAACGGGGTTAGTTTTTCCACCGCAGACTGGAGTTCCGCGAGAATGCGATCCGGCAGTTCGGGACTCTGTGGCTCGGGCATCCTACCCGCCGCTTGGTGCCTCAACCACCGGCTTTTGCCTGCGATCCCTGTCGGTATCAAAACTCAAATCCCAGAAATCCTCACTTAAGGAAAACCTCGCGCGGTTTAGCACCATCACCGGGGCCGACAATGCCGCGTTGTTCGAGGATATCGACCATGCGCGCGGCGCGGGTGTAGCCGAGGCGCAGGCGGCGCTGGAGCAGCGAAGTGCTGCACTTGCGTTCCTGACGGGCAACTTCGATGCACTTGAGAATGAGCTCTTCATCGGCCTCGGAAACATCTTCCTCATCGTCGTCGTCATTGCCGTTGAGAGAGGCGTGGATGTCGGTCTCAAACTTGGGTGAACCTTGTTTGGCGCAGTGGTCGATGATGCGTTCGATCTCGGCATCGGTGACGAAGGCACCCTGGGCGCGTTCGAGTTTTGCGGAGCCGGGCGGAAGGTAGAGCATGTCGCCCTTGCCGACGAGTTTATCGGCTCCCTTGGTATCTAGGATGACGCGGGAATCGAGCGCGGAGGAGACTTGGAAGGCGATGCGGCAAGGAATGTTTGCCTTGATGATGCCGGTGACGACATCGGCGCGCGGCGTCTGGGTGGCGATGATGAGGTGAATGCCAGCGGCGCGGGCTTTCTGCGCGATGCGAGCGATGCACATCTCCACATCGGCGGGCGCGGTTTGCATCAGGTCCGCAAGCTCATCAATGAGCACGACGATATAGGGGAAACGATCGGGGATGCGTTCTTCGGCGATCTCGAATTCGGGATCGTCTTCATCGGCTTCGGGTGTGAGATCACCGGATTCGAGAGCGGAGGCGATGGATTCGATTTGCTCGTCTTCTACGTCATCGAGCGCCCATGGCGGCGGCTGGTGGCTGGCGGGGATGTCCGACTCCAGAGTGGTGGTGGTTTCTTCATCAGACTGATCTACTTCATCCTCCTGATCTAACTCTTCCGGTTCATCTTCCTCCTCTGGGATTTCTTCCTCGACGGCCAGCGGCGCGGGTTTGTCTTTCTTCGGACGGTTGTTGAAGCTGTCGAAGTTCCTCACACCTTCCTTGGCGAAGATGCGGTAGCGTTTTTCCATCTCGTTGACCACCCACTTGAGCGCGGCCACGGTTTTCTTCGGATCGGTGACGACGGGCACGACGAGGTGCGGCAGGCGGTTGTACATCTGCATTTCCACCACCTTGGGATCGACCATGATGAAGCGCAGCTCGTCCGGGCCGAACTTGAAGAGCATGGAGGCGATGATCGAGTTGATGCAAACGGACTTGCCCGAGCCGGTAGCACCGGCGACGAGACAGTGCGGCATGGCGGCGAGATCGCCGATGACGGTCTTGCCATAAACGTCCTTGCCGAGAGCGAGCGGGATTTTTTTCTTAGCGGAGCGGAACTCGGGATCGTGCAACAGCTCGTGAAGCGGCACGGCGACTTTCTGGGAGTTGGCGATCTCGATGCCGACGGTGTCCTTGCCGGGAATGGGCGCGAGGATGTTGATGCGCTCGGCGCAAGTGGCGCGGGCGATGTCTGCCTCGAGCTGGGAAATCCGTGAAACGCGCAGGCCGGTGGACGGATAGATCTCGTAGCGGGTGATGGTGGGGCCGCGCGTGATGTCGCCGGGGGTGACGTCGATGCCGAAGGCTTTGAGTGTCTCGATGATGACACGCTGGTTGGAGATCAATTCGTCGCGATTGGCCTCGGGCGCTTCTTCGTCTTCCACAGCATCTAGCAGATCGAAGCCGGGTAGCTCGTAGTTTTCAAACCCGGTGACGGAAAGGAATTGATGACCGGGTTTCTTGCGCTCGAAGGGCTTGGTGCCCGGATCCATCGGTTCGCTGGCACGGCGCTGGGAGGCGTCGATGATCTGCGGGGTGGGCGTTTCGCGCAGCGGGAGAAGTGCTTGGCCGTCGTCTTCCGGCTCGTCTTTGGCGGCGGCGGTTTTCATGGCCTCGCGCTCTTTGCGGCGTTGTTCGCGCTGGCGTTCGCGTTCGGCCTGGACATCCGCCTCCTTGGCTGCGGCTTGGCCTGCCTCACTGCGGCTTTCGCGCCATGCGGCGAATTTCATGCGGGCGAGTCTGAAACAAGCCTTAGTGAAACGCACCGGCTGGTGGCCCGTGAGTAGGATCACCGCCACGATGTAGGCGGCCCCAGTCACGATCAGCGTTCCGGCGCGGCCGATGAGATTCATCAAAACGAAGCCGCCGAGGCCGTCACCGATCACCCCGCCGGGGCTGCCGGGCAGATTGCAACGGTGTGCCCATTCCGTGAAAAAGAAATCCGCAGCATCCAGCCAAGCGGCTCCAGCGAGCAGGATGATGCTGAAGCCCATCACCGCGCGCGGCCAAATCCGCCCGTCAAACGCCAACTTCACGATGCCGAACCAGATGAAACCCACCGGCACCAGATAAGCGGCTGCGCCAAAAAGCAGCACTTGCAGAAAACCTAGGATGCCACCCACGGGACCGATCAGGTTTTCTCCACTGCCGCCGGATTTCCCTGCGAATGCTTCGAGAAATCCCCACTTCGGAAGATCGGCGGGGCTGTATTTCACCAGCGAGAGTAGCAACAGCAGACCGCCGGTGATCCAGAGGATGCCGATGATTTCATTGGTCCAGCGCGACGGAGTCTCCACTTCCCCGCGCTTCTTGTTGTCCTTGCCTGCCATGCGATATTGCTGCGGGCAAAGCATCCCCCGACTCACGCCTTGGGGCAAGATTGTTTTCCATCGCCGGAAAGTAAGGGTTTCCTGAGTTTTTGGGACTTGGTCATGGGATGAATCCCCGGAATGTTCCGCGCGTGCGTCTGCTCACCCTGAAAATCCATGAACCCCTGCCCGGTCGGGTGTTACCGCTAATGGCGGAGGCACATGGAAACGAAGAAGCGGCGCGGCGGTATCGGGCCATCGTGGTGACGACCTTGCGGCAGCTTCGTGGTCTTTCGGAAACGCGGCTGCGGATCGTGGCGGAGCCGGGGGATGCGTATGAGGCGCTGCGTTTTTGGCTACTGCCGCGCTTGGCGGATCGCTGGCAGATGCAGGCTGGCGTTTTCCGCAACGACGGCTGGGAGATCGACTTCGGCGGAGTAACGGAAATCTATCGGATCGAGGCGTGGGGGGAAATCCTCTGTCCGTTCCTCGGCGCGCGCTGGGTGCATGCGGCGATGCTGGGACTGGAACGCGGCGAGCATGAAGTCATCGGCCCGGCGAGTGGTGGCGGTGAGTATTTTCGCGCGCGGGCAGCAGTGGCGGGAACGCTGTTAGAAAGACCACTGCCGGTGCTACCAGTCATTCGTGAGCACGCGCATTGGCTGGAGGCATTGGAAAGTCCCTTAGGGCCAGCGTTGAAGAAGGCTTGGGAAGAGGAGGGTTGAAAAAGGACATGAAGGATTGGGAAATTTGCTTCGGCTAGCTCTCTGAAACCCTAATCTCCAATGTCCAATTTCAAATATCCATTACCACCTCTTCTCTTTTTCCTGCCTTCCTGCATTCCTTATTCAAAACTCTGAATGATTGATTTCAAAGACGAAGAGGAAGGCACCGCGAATCTGGCGAATTCAGCGAATCTGGAAGATTTCAGATGAGGTAAATAAGGAAGGTAGGAAGGCAGGAACCGATTTGATGAAACGCCTGAGAGTGGATAGCTGCCTTCTTCCCCTAATATCCAATTTCCAATCCCCAATGTCCCTTTCTGTTATTCCACAGTGACACTCTTCGCCAGGTTTCTCGGCTGGTCGATTTCGCATCCTCGGGTGCGGGCGACGTGATAGGAGAAAAGCTGAAGCGCAACGACGGCGGGGATGGTGGCGACCAGCGGATGGCAGGGCGGGATGGTGATGAAGTCGTCCATGCACTCGGCGGCTTCGGTATCGCCTTCAGTGACGAGGCCGAGGATGTGGGCACCACGAGCGCGGCATTCTTCGATGTTGCCGAGGGTCTTGTCCTTGCCGGGGATGTCGCAGGCGATGGCGATGACGGGCGTGCCTTTTTCTAACAATGCAATAGGTCCGTGTTTCAACTCGGCGGCATGGTAGCCCTCGGCGTGGATGTAGGAAATTTCCTTGAGCTTGAGCGCGCCTTCGAGCGCGACGGGATACATGGGACCACGACCGATGAAGAAGGCGTGTTCGTTTTTCGCATAGCTCTCGGCGATCAGGGCGATGTGTGCGTCTTGTTGGAGAACGCGCCCGACGAGTGTGGGGATGCTTTCGATTTCCCGCGCGAAGCGGATGCCTTCCTCGCGGGAAAAACGGCGGCCACGACCGAGCTTGAGCGCCATCATCAGCAGCACGGCGACTTGGCAGGTGAAGGCTTTGGTGGAGGCGACAGAAATCTCAGGTCCAGCATGCAGATAGACTCCCCTGCCCGTCTCGCGCGCGATGGTGGAGCCCACGACGTTGCAGAGGCTCATGACGAACGCGCCCTTTTGTTTCGCCTCGCGCACGGCGGCGAGTGTGTCGGCGGTTTCACCAGATTGGGAGATGGCGATGACGAGATCGCGGCTGCCGATGATGGGATTTCTATATCGAAACTCGGCGGCTTGCTGGACTTCCGCGTGGATGTCTGCGAGATCCTCGAATGCGAACTCACCCACAAGTCCGGCGTGCAGCGAAGTGCCGCAGCCGACGAGTACGACACGCCCCAGCTCCGCGAGTTCGCGCGGCGAAGTGCCCATGCCAGCAAGCATGGACGAGCCGATGTTGAAATCCAGGCGACCACGAATCGCATTGGCGAGCGAGTCCGGCTGCTCGTGGATTTCCTTCATCATGAAATGCTCGTAGCCGTCTTTCTCCGCCGCAGCGGCATCGAGTCCAAGCTCGGCGATCTCGCGGGTGACGGGGATGTTGTGGAGATCTCTAACATCCACGGAATCCGCAGTGACGATTGCGATGTCGTTGTCATCGAGGTAAATGACACGTTGGGTGTGGGCGAGGATGGCGGAGGCGTCCGAAGCGATGATCGTTTCCCCATCGCCCACACCAATGACGATCGGACTGCCACGGCGCGCGGTGATGATTTTTTCCGGCTCGCGGGATGAGAGCACGGCGATTCCGAAGGTGCCTTCGACTTGATGGAGCGCATCACAGACGGCTTGGAAAAGATCGCCCTTGTCGCAGTCGCCGATCAGATGGGCGAGGACTTCGGTATCGGTCTCCGAGTGGAAATGATGGCCCTTACCTTCGAGCCGTGCGCGGATGGAGCGGTAGTTTTCGATGATGCCGTTGTGAACGAGCGCGACTTCGCCGGACTTGTCGAGATGCGGGTGGGCGTTGACCTCGGTGGGTGGGCCGTGGGTGGCCCATCGCGTGTGCGCGATGCCCATGGTGCTGCGAGTGAAACGCTCCGCCGGCCAGTCGGCGCGCGCACGGTCATTGAGCGCGGAAACTTTACCGGGTGCCTTGGCGATGACGATCCGATCGTCATCGAGGATGGCGACGCCTGCGGAATCATAGCCACGGTATTCGAGACGGCGCAGGCCGTTGATGAGGACGGTGGTGGCGTCCGCTTTTCCGATGTATCCGACGATGCCGCACATGGTGATTAGTGATTTGAAATTAGTGATTTGAAATTTGAGATTGGATGTCCTTCTGGACGATCTCGCCGGGGCGTGTGCTGGTGCCGGGCCAGAGTTTGCGGCCCGGATAAATGGAGGTGTTGATGCCGGTGTGGACGCTATCGCCGACGATGGTGCCGAACTTGCGGCGGCCTGTATCGATCAGGATGCCGTCCACGGTGGAGTGATGGTTTTTACCATCGTGGCGGAGGTTGGAAGTGGTGGTGCCTGCGCCGAAGTTCACGTTTTCGCCGAGCACAGAATCACCGACGTAGGAAAGATGACCGACGTTGGTTTTTGAAAGGATCAGGCAGTTTTTGATCTCCACGGATTGGCCGATGTGGCAGCCATCACCGATGCTGGTATTGCCCCGGATGTAGCAGTTGGGGCCGATCTTGCAGTTCGCGCCGATGACCACATTTCCTTCGATGAAAACGCCGGGCAGGATGCGTGTGCCGGGGCCGAGATGGATGATGCCTTCGATTACTGCGGATGGGTGGACTTCACCTTCAATGCGGCTTTCTGTTAGCGCGGAAACGAATTGTTCGTTGGCGCAGAGGAAGTCCCAGGGATGACGGATGACGAAGGATTTCCTCGCAGGAAAAACATTGGCGGAAGCGGCATCCTCGCCATGCCATGCGAGGGCTGTGCCATCAGCATCCGCCAGCACGGATGCGCCGCTTGTTAGAAAGTCCGCGAACTCGGCGACATCGAGCCAAGCATGTGGATGTGCCGTGACATCGCCGCTGATGATGCCTCGCTGGTGTTCATGCAGCGGGATATTGGCGATCGGATAATCCTCGATCCTCCGGGTCAGGCAAAGTGGCGGACAATGAACGGACATGACGATGGTTTCAGCCGATCTCCTCGCGGATGGCGGCTGCGAATTTACTGACCCACACGCGGCATTGCTCGATCTCGCGGTGCTCTACGAGAACGCGGATTTTGTTTTCCGTGCCGGAGTAACGAATCAGATGGCGACCGTTCTCACCGAACTCCGCAGTCGCTTTCTTCATCAGCTTCTTGAGCTTCGGCAGCGAATCGAGCGGCGGCTTGGAGGCCACTGGCATGTTCGCGAGCTGAGTGGGATACTCGTTCATCACGGTGGAGAGTTGGGCAAGCGTCGCATTGCGCTCACGCATCATGCGCAGCACTTGGAGGGCACTGAGGATGCCATCGCCAGTAGTGGCGTGATCGGCGAAGATCAGGTGGCCGGAGTTTTCGCCGCCGAAGGAGTAGCCATTCTTGCGAATGCACTCGATGACGCTTCGGTCGCCGACGGCGGTGGCCTCCACCTTGATGCCGTGTTGTTTCATCGCTTCCTTGAGTCCGAGATTGCTCATGATGGTGGCGACGAGCGTATCTTTGCGGAGTTTTCCCTGCTCCTTCAAACCGATAGCGCAGAGTGCGAGGATGCGGTCGCCACTAACAACTTGGCCGTTTGCATCGGAGAAGATGACACGGTCCGCATCGCCATCGAAGGAGATGCCGAGGTCGGCGTTGTGACGGCGCACGAGTTCACCAGCATTTTCTGGATGCAGTGCGCCGCAGCCGCTGTTGATGTTGAGTCCGTCCGGCTGGATGCCGGTGGTGATGACTTCCGCGCCGAGTTCTTTGAAAATGAGCGGCGCGATGAAGTAGGCGGCACCGTGCCCGCAATCGACCACGACTTTCAGACCATGCAGCGGCACGTTGTCGGCGGTGTGTTTGGCGAACTCAATGTAGCGACCGCGCGCGTCGTCGATGCGATGGGCCTTGCCAATCTGGCGCGGCGGTAGCGGTGCGGCTTCGGGTTCCTCACCCATGATGTGGCGTTCGATCAGACCTTCGAGTTCGTCGGAGAGCTTGTATCCATCCGGCCCGAAAATCTTCATGCCATTGTCCTCATACGGATTGTGCGAGGCGGTAATCATGATGCCGGCGGCGGCACCCATGGACTTCGTGAGGTGAGCCACAGCGGGCGTCGGCAACGGACCCACCATGAACACATCCATGCCCATGGAAACGAGGCCACTGGT
>JANMLQ010000262.1:0-25262 GCA_031372635.1 Akkermansiaceae bacterium
CCTCGGGAAACCGGGGCGGCTTTTTTCATTTGCGCCATCTGCGCAAATCCTCAACGAACAATTTGAAGCTCGGTGATTTCACTTCCAACAAATCGAGATCACCCGTTTCCGTGGCGTCAAGCAGCAGCTCCTGTTTGCTCAATGACCGCTCTCGCGATTCGGTTTCTAACTGATCCTTGAGTTGGGGGCCGGGCTTGGACGGATGGTGGAAAATCTTGGCCTGCATGTCGGATGCATTCGGATAGATCGGTAACGGTCCACGTTCCGGATTCAACAGCAGCAGCATCCAAGACTCCAACATCTCCACAGGAATTGCCACCGCCACATCCATCGGCCAAGCCGGACGGTTCTCTCCCCATCGCTCGATCAAAGCACTTTGGATCGCCTCCCAACGACTCGCACGGTTGTGTTCAACTGGTGGCAAAGGACTTGGGTGTGGAGTGGCACCCGGATGGCCGGGGCATCGGTCATTGTCCACGGCGATGATCAACGCACGGCCCGATGCCTCGCTTGTTTTCGGCAGGGTCTTCAGTAACATGCGGAACAAGCTGAGAACTTTTTCGACACCCGAGTGCCTACGAAATCCCAGAGGCACATCGCAAAGAGCAAACGAGATTCCGGTGATTCTCTTCGCCAGACGTTCATACACGAAATCGCCCGGTTGCATCTCAAATATGCGACCCCTGCGTGATCGGAAGTGGCGCCCCAATTATGGAGAGTGGACATCTTGTTCACTTGCCGATGCAGGGCGAAAGCAACAGCGCGAAGCCTATCCATTATTCGTCCCATCGCCCGGGTGGACAAAAAATGTCCGCCCTCCTTACATCCCTGCCGTCAAATCCCCCGCCGCAATATGAAAAGCCAGCCCACTTCCTCACGTCTTATGGGAGCGCGGTTCGCCATGGCCGCAGATTTTTGCTATGATTTTTCCTTGCCGACTTTTTCCTACCTGCCTGATGCCGCTCGCGCTTGGGGCCTGTGCCCTCAAGCCACCGTCCGCACATACGGAAATGGAACTCCCCGCCGCATGGAAAAACGCGGGCGCGTTTCCGCTGGCCTCGCCGAAGAAGGATCTATCGCGCTGGTGGAAACGCTTCGATGATCCGGTATTGAGCCGCCTGATTTCCGGCGCGCTGGATGCAAGCCCAGATCTGGCAGCGGCATCCGCGCGTGTGAGGGAAGCCCGCGCCCGGCGGGATGCGGAGTTCTCCGCGCTTTTCCCCACGCTGGATGGCGGCGCTTCGGGTGCGACGCGCAGTTCCGATACGGATCGCGTGGGAAACATTTCGTTTGATTCCTATTCCGCATCGCTCGACGCCTCGTGGGAAGTGGATCTATTCGGCAAACGTCGCAGCGCCGTCCAAGCTGCCGCCGCCAATCTCGGAGCTGCTGCGGAAAACCTGAACTCCGTCCACGCCTCGCTCGCTGCTGAAATCGCGGCCGCCTACACCACGCTGCGAGCCAACGAGGCACGACTCGTCGTTCTCCGTGAAAACCTCAAAACCCGCGAGGAAACCGCGAAGCTCGCAAGCTGGCGTCAGCAAGCGGGCGAGACGGACTCGTTAGAATCCAGCCAGGCGCAGAGCAGCTTGGAATCCGCACGCGCCGCGCTACCCGCACTCCAACAAGCCATCGCCCAAGGCCGCAACCAACTCGCACTGCTCGCAGGCCGCAATCCCGGCAGCCTCGATGCCAATCTAACAAACAACAACAAGGGCATCCCCGAGCCGCCATCCAGCCTCGCGCTCGGCATCCCCGCCGACACCCTGCGCCAACGGCCTGACGTGCGCGTGGCAGGCTATCAGCTACTCGCCGCCGCCGCTAACACCCGCGCCGTGGAAGCCACGAAGTATCCCTCGCTCAATCTATCAGGCACGCTCGGCCTCAACACCGCCACCGCCCGCAAGCTGCTCGATCCGGAAACCGCCGCCGCCAATCTCATCGCCGGAGTCACCTCCCCGATCTTCGATGCTGGCCGCATCCGCGCCAACACCGAGGCCGCAGCCGCAGCCGAGGAACAAGCTGTCCAAGCCTACCGCTCCACAGTGCTCGCCGCTCTAACGGAAACCGAGAACGCGCTCATCGCATGCCGCCGTTCCACCGAGCGCCTCGCTTCACTCGAAAAGGCCGTGCAACTCGCCCGCGAGTCCGACAAGCTAGCCCGCCAGCGCTACGAGGCAGGCGAGATCGACTTCCTAGATGTACTCGATTCCCAGCGCACCCTGCTCAACTTGGAAGACAACCTGCTTTCCACCCGCACCGATCGCACCATCGCCCACATCCGTCTCTATCAGGCGCTCGGCGGTGGCTGGTCCGTCTCCTGATCCCACGTTTTCCCATCCGCAATGCCCAAGCCCCAATCCAACGAAAATCTATCCGAAATCGTCAGCCGCAGTGCATCACGCCCGCTGCGCAAGTGGCTGCTCATCACCATCGTGCTCGCCGTGCTTGGCGGCGGTGCATGGTTCTATCCATGGCAGAGCGGCGAGGAAAACGAGAAGGTCGAATACGTCACCGAGCCGGCAAAGAAAGGCCGCATCTCACTCATCGTCACCGCTGCTGGAAACCTCGCCCCCACCAACCAAGTCATCGTTGGCAGCGAACTTTCCGGCACCGCCCAGGAAGTCCATGTGGATACCAACGACACTGTCACCAAAGGCCAGCCGCTCGCCAGACTGGACACTTCCAAGCTCAACCAACAAACCGAACGCAGCCGCGCCGCACTACTCGCCGCCAAAGCCCGCATCAGCCAGGCCGATGCCACTCTGGCAGAAAGCAAAGCTGCGCTCGCACGCCAAGAAGAACTCCATCAACTCAGCGACGGCAAGACTCCCTCTCGCGCCACCATGGAAAACTCCCGCGCCACCGTCGCCCGCGCCGAAGCCGATCTGGAAAGCGCGAAAGCCGCCGTCGCCGGTGCCGAGGCGGAGGTCCGTTCCTTCGAGCGCGACTTGGAAAAAACCATCATCCGCTCACCCGTCGATGGCGTAGTGCTCGCGCGCTCAATCGAAGTTGGACAGACCGTCGCCGCCTCATTCACCGCGCCCACCCTCTTCACCATCGCGGAAGACCTGAAGAAGATGGAACTGCTCGTTTCCGTTTCAGAAGCGGACATCGGCCGTGTGGCGACAGGCCAGACCGCCACCTTCAGCGTCGATGCCTGGCCCACGCGCACCTACACCGCCAAGGTGAAGAAAGTCGCCTTCGGCTCCGCCAACAACCAGAACGCCGGCAACTCTAACGGAAACAACAATAACAATCCAGCCGCCAGCAACGGCGTGGTCAACTACAGCACCGAACTCGAAGTTTCCAACGAAGACCTATCACTGCGCCCCGGCATGACCGCCACCGTCGATATCGCCATCGTAGACAAGCCGGGCGTGCTCACCGTTCCCAACACCGCGCTGCGTTTTGATCCCGTGGCCGCAGCCGCAGTTGGCAAGCCGGATGACACCAAGCGCACGCTCGTCCAGAGTCTCACACCCAGCAGACGCTGGCGCGGTACCCCCGCCCGGCCCAAGCCCGGCTCCACCAGCTCGGAACCCCGCGTCTGGACCCTCAAGAACGGTGAACCCGTAGAAATCCACATCACTCCCGGCATCAGCGATGGCCGCCTAACGGAAATCACCGCCGGTTCACTCACCGAAGGCACGCCCGTCATCATCAGCATCAAGCCTGCCGAACCCGAATGACTCCGGAAGCACTCATCGAGCTACGGGGCCTCACCAAGACCTACGGCACCGGAGACGCCGCCTTCATGGCCCTGCGCGGCGTGGACCTCACCATCCATCGCGGTGAATTCGTCGCAGTCATGGGCCCCAGTGGTTCGGGGAAATCCACACTGATGAATCTGTTAGGCTGCCTCGATAGCCCCAGCTCCGGCTCCTATCGCTACAAGGACATCGCAGTGGAAACACTCAACAAAGACCAGCGCTCACTCATCCGCCGCCACGCACTCGGCTTCATCTTCCAAGGCTTCAACCTGCTCGCCCGCACATCGGCTTTGGAAAACGTGGAACTACCCTTGCTCTACCGCGGCCATACCCGCAAACAACGCCACCAACTCGCGCGCGATGCACTCGCCAGCGTCGGCCTACCCGACAAAGAGCGCAACACGCCCGCCGAACTCTCTGGTGGCCAGCAACAGCGCGTCGCCATCGCCCGCGCCATCGTCACCAGCCCGGACACCCTCTTCGCAGACGAACCCACCGGCAATCTCGACTCAAAGACCACGCTCGAAATCATGGATCTCCTCCGCCGCCTCAACTCCGAGCGCGGCATCTCCATCATCATGGTCACCCACGAAAACGACGTCGCCGCCTGCGCGAAACGAATCATCCAGGTGAAGGACGGCCTCATTTCCCAAGATCGCAAAATGAACGTCGAACATCGAACTTCCAACGTCGAACATCCAAGTCTTCCCCAGTCCGACGTTCAAAGTTAAGCGTTCAAAGTTCAACATTCCCTCCCATGCTCTTCAACGCCCTACTCATCGCACTCCGTGAAATCCGGCGTAATCTAACGCGCTCGTTTCTCACCGTAGTTGGCGTTGTCATCGGCGTCGCGGCGGTGGTCACCATGGTCACACTCGGGCGCGGAGCCACCGAGGCGGTGAAAAGCCAAATCTCCAAGATGGGCAGTAACCTACTCGCCGTCCGCCCCGGACAAGGCTGGAACTCCGGTGGCTCGCCGATGTTCAGCATCACCGACATGAACGCAATCCGCGACCAAGTGCCGGGCATCGCCTCGATCGCGCCCTTCGTCCAAACCAACGTCCCCGCCGTCTATCAGGAAAACAACCGCAACACCGACATCCAAGGCACCACCGCCAACTACTTCGCAATCGCCAACTGGCGCATCGAACTCGGTCGTTTCTTCACCGAGGCCGAAGTCGAGCAGGCCGCCCCCGTCTGCGTCATCGGCGAAACCATCCGCAAGGAACTCTTCGGCGAGGGCGTCGATCCCATCGGCTCCAAGATCCGTGCGAAGTCGATGTCGCTTGAAGTCGTCGGCGTCACCGCAGTCAAGGGCCAAGGCGGCTTCGGCGAAGATCTGGACGACAACATCATCACCCCCTACACCACCGTCCAGCTCCGCCTCACCGGCAAGGGCGGCGGTAGAAACATCAACCAGATGATGATTTCAGGAAACGACGGCTACCCCGGCGCCTACATCGTCGCGGACATCGGCGCACTGTTGCGCGAACGCCGCAACGTCGGCGCGAACGAGGATGACGACTTCAATGTCTTCGACTCCCAGCAGCTCGCGGAGGTTATCAGCTCAAGCACCAAGGTCATGACCTCGCTGTTAGGAGCGGTGGCTGGCGTCAGCTTACTCGTCGGCGGCATCGGCATCATGAACATCATGCTCGTCTCCGTCACCGAGCGCACCCGCGAGATCGGCATCCGCCTCGCCATCGGCGCAAGAGCGCGTGAGGTGCTGCTTCAATTCTTGGTCGAGGCCGTCACGCTCTCCTGCGTCGGCGGCGTGGCTGGCATCCTGCTGGCCTACGCACTGTGCAGCAGCCTTGCGAAAGTCGTTGGCGCACCCTTCATCTTCGATCCCAAGATCAACCTCATCGCCTTCGTCTTCTCCGCCGCTATCGGTATCCTCTTCGGCTTTATGCCCGCCCGCCGCGCCGCAGCCCTCGATCCTATCGAAGCGCTCAGGCACGAGTGAGTTAATGGTGTGAGCGAGTTGATGGTTGAAAGTTGAGTGTTGATGAAAAGAATTGGAACCCACTCTCCCAGTGCGCCAGCCAGCTCCCGGACCTTGTATCGCACTTGCACCTACCTGAATAGTTACCCGACAAGATGGAATCCTTAAAGGCATCGCGACAAGACCTGATGGTTTCCCTTGCGCTGCGGGAGTGCGGCTTCCAGATTCCGCGCTCATGAGCTTACCCATCCTCTACATTAAGCCGGGCTGTCCGTGGTGCGAAGAAGTCGTCGAGCACCTCAGGAGCAAGCGGATCGAAGTGAAAAACGTCGTCGTTTCAGGAAACCCGGCGGCGATGCGTGAAATGGTGGAGCTTTCCGGCCAATCCAAGGCTCCGACCATGGACTGGCATGGCGAAGTGCTTGCGGACTTCGGCGTGGACGAACTGGTGCCGTTTCTGAAGCAGCACGGGATCGTTTAATCCGTGCGCGCGCTCAGTTCGTCACGCGCATCGGCATGAGTACGTAGAGGAAGGTGCCTTCGATGCGCAGCACGCCGGGGCTCATTTCGTCGATGAGGTCGAGATAGACGTCATCGCTTTCGAGCGCGCGGAGTGGGGCTTGGAGGAAGTCGGGATTGAAGGCGATCTGCATCGGCGGTCCCTGATAGATCACGTCCATCGACTCTTGCGCTTCACCGACATCGGGTGAGTTGGCGGTGACTTCGATGCGGTTCTCGCTGAAGACGAGTTTCACGGAGTTGGACTTGTCCGAGGCGAGCAGTGAAACGCGGCGCACGGTTTCCAGCAGCGCTTCGCGACCGATGACGACGCGCTCGTTGCTGTCACCGGGGATGACTTGGCGGTAGTTCGGGTAGTTGCCCTCGATGAGCTTGCTGCACAGCAGGCTGTCACCGATGGAGAATGAGATCTGGCTGTCGGAGAGCTTGACGATCACATCGCCGGCATCACCTAACAGACGTTGGAGTTCCTGCACGGCCTTGGTCGGGATAATGACGTCCGTTTCGTGGGAAGCGGGGAATTCAAGGTCGGCATCGACCATGGCGAGGCGGCGTCCGTCGGTGGCGACGAGAGTCATCTTGCCATCGCGGAAGGAGGTGAAGATGCCATTGAGAACGTAGCGTGTCTCATCGGTGGAGATGGAGTAGGAAGTCTTCTTAAGTCCATCGCGCAGCACGTTCTGCGGGATCTTGAATTCTTTGGCTCCTGCGAAATCGGGGAGTGGCGGAAACTCGGCTTCACCTAAGCCGATGATTTTGAAGAAGGATGGGCCGCAGCGGATTGATGCGTGGTTTTTAGAATCCACGGAAACTTCGACTTCGCTGGCGGGCAGCTCGCGGATGATGCTTACGAGGCGTTTCGCGGGAAGCGTGGTGGCTCCTTCTTTCTCAATCGTCGCCTCCACCGAGCCGGTGATGCCTACATCCAAATCGGTGGTCGTGAACTGAAGGCGGCCATCTCTGGCGACCAGCAGCACGTTGGAAAGAATCGGCAGGGTCGTACGAGAACTGACCACATGCTGCACTTTTTGCAGGCCGTCGAGAAATGCTTCCTTAGAGATGCGGAACTTCATGGATGATAACCGGGGTGGTTGACAACGGCAGTTTCCGCTTTCGCCGCCCCTTGGCAAGCCTTCTGTGAACTTCTGTGAAGAATCACGCAGATGCCTCAGAATCAACGGCGAAGTTGCGCCTCGATGCGAGCGATCGTCTCCTTCAAACCGGCCTCATCACCGATCTTCTCGCCCACTTTCTTGCAGGCATGAATGACGGTGCCATGGTCCCTTCCGCCGAAGGCTTCGCCGATTTCCATGAGCGAGCCTTTGGTCAACGAGCGGCTCAGATACATGGCGACCTGGCGGGGAAAAGCGATGCTCGCCGGGCGGCGGCGGCTGGTCATGTCCGCGAGGCGCACATCGAAGTGTTCGGCGACGGCTTTCTGGATGGCATCGATGGTGACTTGGCGGCTGGCTTCCTCGCGGATGAGGTCACGCAGCAGGTGTTCCACCTTGTCCACGGTGACGGATTCACCAGCGAGCGATGCGAAGGTGGCCACACGCATGAGCGCACCTTCGAGACGGCGGACGTTGGTGCGGATTTTTTCTGCTAGATAGTTCAGCACGCTCTCATCAACGCGGACTTTCCAGTCGAGTGATTTTTTCCGCAGGATGGCGAGGCGTGTCTCCATCTGCGGCGGCTGCATTTCCACGGTGAGTCCGCATTCAAAACGGGAGATCAGGCGCGGCTCGAGGCTCTTGATTTCGCAAGCCGGGCGATCGCAGGTGAGGACCACTTGGTTGCGGCCATCAAGCAGGGTGTTGAAGGTGTGGAAGAATTCTTCCTGCGAGCGTTCCTTGCCGGCGAGGAACTGCACGTCGTCGATGAGTAGGACATCGGTGCTGCGATAGCGGCGGCGGAATTTCTCAAGATCACCGCGGCGTATGGAGTCAATGAACTCGTTGGTGAATTTCTCGCAGGTCAGATAGACGACGCGCGAGCCTGGCTGGCGGCGGAGAATTTCCTGGCCGATGGCCTGCATGAGGTGGGTCTTGCCGAGACCGGGGCCGCCATGGATGAAGAGTGGGTTGTAACCGATGCCGGTCTTCTTGGCGACGGCCTCGCACGCAGCGTGCGCGAACTGGCTGTTAGAGCCGACGACGAAGCTGGCAAAGGTGTTAGCGGGATTGAGGCCGGAGCTCTTGATGCGCCGCTCCAGCGCCTCGCCTTCGAGCGCGGCGGGTCTTGCGTGGCGCAGATGCGGAAGGCCGTTCTTCGAGTGATCGCGATGATGCGGGCGGTCATCGGCGGGTGCGCCGCCGACGGTGATGCGGACCTCGCGCACGTCACTGCACACGGAGTTTGCGGCCACTGTTAGTTCAGGCAGGTAGTTCGTCTCGATCCACACTTGATGGATCTCGCCGGGCACGGTGATTGTAGCCACGCCGTCTAGCTCTCCCGCCCATTCGGCGGCGTGGAACCAGCGTTGAAACGCATCCTCACCGACGATTCCACGCAGAGCGCCGCAGACGCCAGCCCACTCTCCGCCTTGTTTTGGGAATCCCTCATCCTCATCGTGCGTTGCCACGTCCACCGGTTCCATTGTTAGCCTGTCGTTATTAGATTTTTTGTGATCCGCATCGAAGTCACTCCCCCGAGAGACGGAATGCGGTGCGGAGCGACTTTGGGCTTCCGCTTGCGGGCATGGGAAATATTTTCCAAGCACTCTAACAGTATCGAAAGAAGACCCCTATTCCACAAGGGTTCCACGGTACGGTTTTTTTAAAATCTTGACGGCTTGTTTGCTTCGTTCTTCCGAAGCATTCGCAACTCTCCAGAGCCACAATCGACACATCCGCTTGAAAAAGAATCAGTCGCGCGGTGACGAATCCGTCACCGAGTTTCAGAGTGCTGTGAAACCGTGCGTTCACGTGTTCTGAAACACAGTGCGACAGCTACGGTGATCAACGTACCGGCCATGATGCGCCAGGTGAATTTGATGACCGGCATCCACTCGAAGTTCGTGTAGAGTTCTTTGCCCTTGAGCATTTTCCAGACGTCGTTAGGCAGGTTGCTGAGCACTGCGACAACGAGAAAACCAGCGATCATGGCGATGAGATTGCCGCTTTCGCTGCCGCGCGTTTTCGTGAAGAGCGCGACGATGAAGATCCCCAGCAGCGAGCCGTAGGTGTAGCCGAAGCTGCCGAGAATGATCGGGATGATGGTGAGGCCCGGGTTGTGCGCCTTCACGAATGCGGTGGCGAGGCCAACGAGGATCAGAATCAGCGCGAAGGCGACGGTGCTGAGCCGGATGATGCGCACCCGCGCGTGCTCGTCCTGCGGCGTGCGGAACCAGCGGAAATGGAAATCGCGCGAGTAGCTCGTCGCCAGCGAGTTCATCGCGGTGCCGAGCGAGCCCATCGTCGTCGCAAGCACGCCTGCGATGACGAGTCCGCGCAGGCCGCCCGGCATCACGTCCACCACGAAGTAGGGAAAGATGGTGGTGGCGTCCGGTTTTCCATTCAGCATCGGCAGGTTCGGGTCGTTGACGACGTGGCCGTAATAAACGGACAGCAGGATGCCGATCATCAGCACCGCGTAAGTCACCGGGATGTCGGCGATGCCGGAAAGAATCGTCGCCACCGCGCTCTGGCGGGTGTTTTTGGCGGTGAGCATGCGCTGGACCATGTCCTGATCCGTGCCGTGGGTGGCGAGCGTGACGAAGAGCGAGCCGAGAAACGCGGCCCAGAGATTGTAAGAGCTTTCTAACACGCTCTTCACCTCGCCCCAGAAGCCGCCGTATTTCGCGATGAACGCTGCGGTCGGAGGCACATCGCCGCGCCATTTCCAGAGCAGCAGGTCGTTCGGCCTATCGAGGTGGGATTTCGCGCCCTCCCAACCGCCGGGGATGTGGCCTAACAGATACCAGACGGAAAACCCGAGCGCACCGAACAGCACGGCGATTTGCAGCACGTCCGTCCAAATCACCGCCTTGATGCCGCCGATGGCGGTGTAGGCGGCAGTGAGCAGCGTGATGAGCAGCAGCGCGCCGCCCGTCATCCAGAACTGCTGCCAATTATCCAGCGGCTTACCGGGATTCAGGTGGTTCCAAATAACGATGATCAACAGCGTGGGCACCCACAGACGCGCACCGCTGGCGAGCGAGCGCGTGATGAGGAACACCACACTCGCGAAGCTGCGCGTGCGCGGGCCGAAGCGGATTTCCAGAAACTCGTAGATGCTCACCACGTTGTGTTTGTAAAAAGCGGGCACAAACACCGCGCTGACCACTAGCCGCGCCAACAAGTAGCCGATCATGAGCTGGGCGTAGAGGAAGTTCCGCTGCTCGAAGCCCTCGCCCGGCGATCCGAAAAACGTGCCCGCACTGATTTCCGAGGCAAGGATGGAGGCGAGCACCGCCCACCACGGGATCGAGCGCCCACCTAGCGAAAATTCCGACACGTCCTTATTCCGCCGGCTGAAATGCCAACCGATGCCGATGATGATCGCGAAGTAGATCCCGATGATGAGCAGATCGAAGGCAAGAGCGGGCATGCCGGAAAACTAGGGAAGAGCGCAGTGGTTCCAAGCCCGTAATTCCGCGCTCAGATCCTCGCCGCATCAAAAACAAACGGTTCCCGCCACTCCGGCGGATTCCCTTCCCAGCCGACGAGGAAATGCCTGCCTGCATCCATTCTTCCTTTCAGCCCCCTGAGTGCTGGGCATAGCGGATCGCAGGCGGAAAGACCTAACAAAAGAAGCCGCTCGTCACTGGCAGACAAGGTCGCGGCAAGCATCGCTCGCAGGATATCCGGGTCATCGTTTTCGCAGGCGATCGCGGTCGCCTTTCGGATCGGCAGTATCTGTTCAGCTCGCGGCAGCCGGACGTCGGACAGAAGATTCACCAGCGGTCGCAGCACCGAGATGGTTCGCGAGTATCCATGAATCCTCAGCCTTTGAAACCGGCTCTGGTCCCAGACGCCCATGATTCCGACGATCATTCCACGTCTCACGGCGATAAGAAAATCGTCAATGCCCAGATCCTTCCAAAAGGGTTTCCCTAAATCCGCGAAATCCAGAACTCCGGAAAAACTCCGTTTGCTTGAGGACACATCCCACAGCTTCTGCATCTCACCGATGTCCTGCGGTGCCGCGCAACGCACATGGATATCCTTTGAAACCCGAATCCATTGTCGTGGCAGCAGCCAGCTCAGATAGCGGCCCGCAGGCCGGTATTCCGGCAGCACGGAGCGCCCGCTCGTCAGTATCTCGAGCGCCCGAAGATTGTCCTCCAGCACCAAGGTTTGCGCCCACTCGCCGGGCTGGAAAACATCGCGCCGAAGCGAACGGAAACCCCGCGCCAACAATGAGGAACCTTGCCAGTCCGGATGAATCCGCAGATCGCTCAGGTAGCGCATCGGTTTTTCGCCATTCAGCCAAACGCGCCGCGCCCCGGCGGAGAACAAGCCCACCGCCCGTCCGTTAGATTCAAACGCCGCCCAGACACATGGGACTTCAGCCTGCACGCCCGCACCCGCGAAATAATTAGGATCGCGTTCAAATCCGACACGCACACGAGAGCCCATGGTCGTCGCGCGGCAGAGCGCTACCAACGCCGCGTGATCGGATTCATCCGCCGGACGAATGTTCAGCCCAGCCATGACGCTACCTCCTCCGGCTTGATCCGTGTCAGCAAACCGGGCGGTTTCACATCACCCATCCGGCAGCCCTGTTTCCTAGCAATTTCCAGCGTAAGTCTGACATTCCACCCACTATTCAAGCATCGGACTCGGAACGGGCCTAACTGCCGCAGCTCAAGCGCTTGGTTGAGATAGGGATTGCACCGCAAACGGCTTTCCACGACGTGAGCGCACGCAGGATCTTCCAACCATAAATCGTATCCCGGTCGTTCGGGATCGGCTACGAGGAAACCCCGTCCCATCAGCGCTTCGAGCACTTGGCCTTCATGCAGTTTCTCGCCCACCAGATCCGAGACGCCTCCATCACGACCGATAAAACGCAACCGCGGCAGCCCGTCCTTGCCGAACCCGGTGACACGCACGCGGTCCCCACTGCGATAACGAAACAAGCCGCCGCCGGTGGTGAGCAATACCTCGTAAACGCCATCTAACATCAGCTCGCTGTTGGCGATGAAGTTTCCAGCCATGTCGAGGAATTCATGCCAATGGCATTCGCTTGCGAGACGCGGCGTGCCGTCGATGGCATCCGGCAACGAAGTGATTCCTTCGGTCGCCAGCAGGCCCTTTCCTTCGATCGGGATGCCGCCAAGACGCCCGTGCAGTCGCTCGACCCATGCGGCGCTCGAAGCATCCGTCCAGCAACTCACCAGCGCGAGCCGCGGCCAAAGATCGCGCCACAGGAAATCACCGCGCATCCGGCACAGGGCGGCGTCGATTCCTAACAAAAACGTCGGACTCCACACCGAAACCACGCTCAAATCCGGCGTTGCTAGCAGCGCCTCCGCAGTTTCCTCGAAGACAGTTTCCGCATCTCCACTTAGATCCGGCACCACCAGCCACGCGGCCAATCGTTCGCCGATTTCACCGGGAAAATAGGCCGCATCGCTCGTCATGCCGAGCGGTAGGCCAGAGCGCGTCGTCTCCGGCTCCATGCCCGGCGGCGAAAGCGACCAATACGCCCTGCCATCGAACACCTCCGGGCAACGAATCCTCCAGCCGCCGAACCACGAGGCAAGCCCTCGTGCGAACTCCTCACGCAGGCCGTCCGTCACCGGTATCCACTTCGCCCGCGACGTGGTGCCGGAGCTGCGCTCGAATCCTAACAGCCTGTCACATGCCAGCACGGCGGGCTCACCGTTCGCCGCGCGTTCGATCCAACTACGGTGTGCCTCGTAGTCCATGGGAGGAACCGCCTCGCGGAAATCCGAGGGACTGCGGATGGAGGAAAAACCGAACGCGCGACCGAATGCGGTGTCGGAATGAATTTCCAGCATCGCACGCAATCGCGACCAACCATCGCCCGGTGCCTCGGACCAGGGCTTCAAGGATTCCAGCAAGGCTGCGGCATGCAGGTTCATCGGATTCCCTCGCGGAATGCGGCGAGAGCCACGCGCCGCAGGTTTTGCTCGTTCATTTCCGTTAGACACACGAGTTCCTCGCCCCGCATGTGGCCTGGATTGCGCTCGTTGAAAAAACGGACCCATGGATTGTTTCCACGATCCGTGGCGAGTTCCTGCCGGAGATGCCCCTGACTCGCTGGAAAACGGATGACGCCCAGTTCCGGCTTCCAGCAATCGCCAAACAGTTCCGCAGCCACACATGAGGCGAGAGCCGCCCATTCGGGCTCAGGGTTTTCCGGATGAGGATGGAAACGCCGTGCGAATAGCGGCAGATACATGTAGGTGCGGTGGCCTTTCGAGATCAGGAACCAGAACAAGCGGCGGCTGCTTGTGGCCTTCCACTCGCCAGCGCGGCGGCAGAAAGCGCGCACCAATTCCTGCGTGCCCCAACAGGCGCGGTCGATGATCGTGTCACCGGAGGATAGAATGTCGCCTTCCTCGAATTCGCCCGCCGGATTCCATGCGATGGTGGTGAATCCGCGAAGCCCGCCGCATTCATCGTGAAGCATCAAAACCTCGTCCTTGCGCGCGAGATCCGCATCGAAGCGTTCGCGCGGCACGGCCTCGTAATGAGCGGCCATGAGTTCGTGCATCGTGGTGCGCTCATCCGGCGTGAGGGATTCCACATGGCGGACCGTGCTTTTCAGTTCCATGGATTTCAGCGGAAGCATGCGGCGATGAGAATAGAAACCATGAGGTATTGCGCGGGCATTCGGATGAGGTCTGTTAGCAAGTTCAGGCGCGCGTGCTCCGGCCCATCCGGCACGAAATAAATTCCATTGGCCGGTCCTGCCGTGGTCTTGCGGAAACGCAGCACGAAGAACACCTCCGCCGTCAGCGTCGCCAAAGTCAGGACCAACCACAAGCGCACGTCATCCGTCGCGTGCGGCAGCCAATACAACACGATGCCCGCGTGAATCGCATCGTGAGAAAGCCCGTGATTCGTGCTCCATCGTTGTTTCGCGCATAGCGGCAGCTCAATGATCGTCCGCAGCAACATGGACGCGGCGAGCCACGCGTAGGCCGGATGCTGCATGGCTAACAGAACCGGCAGCGCCAGCCATAAGTTCGCGGCGAATACCAGCCACGCTGCCTTGGCGCGGGAAATAGGACCACCAAGCCTCTGTGGCGGATGGTTCTGCCACGCGTGAAACAAAGGCGCGCCAAACTGGCAGCACAAAAGAACCACCGCCGCCCAGATCGGCATGCGCTCCACCGCCATCAGCCATGCCTCTCTCATACCCGTAGTTTCCTCCGTGTGGGTTCCCGGCCTTCGAGCGACTTGCCGTCGATGAGATCGCGGATGCCGCGCGCGATGACATCCGTTTCATGATAGAGGAAACGCGGCGCACCCGTCCGGCGCAGATCCTCGGTCTGTTGCTGGAGGATCTCGACGTCCTGATTGAGAATCGCGCCTGCGAAGGGCTGGAAAACGAGCTGGATCAGCCCGCCGAAAGGCACGAAACGGAATCCGAGATACGTGAACACCCGCGTGCGCTCCGGGCCTTCCGGCGTGCATTGACTCATCACCACATACTGCCGCCGCTCGCTCATCTGATAGTCCACCCGTGTCACATAAGGAAGCTGGAAGCGGTCCACGTGCCGGATCCGGCTTCCCTTCGGCACTAGCAGCCTGCCGATCCATGAATCCATGCGTTCTTCACCGAGAAACTCCGCCTCGATCCAATCCACGCCGGACGTGATCTCGATCTCGATTTCCCTGCACTCTTCGCCACGAAACAAACCGCGATGGACATGCGCGGTGTGCGGCACATCCAGGAAATTCTCCACGCAGTGAAACGCGTCCGCCTCGAAGATGCGTTCCATGATGAAATGCCGCCAGCCATCCTCACCCAGATGCGGAAACAGCGGCGGCTCTCTATCAGAAGCTGCGTTTTCCGCAGTAGCCATCCAAACCCACACGAAGCCCTGTCGCTCGCTGACTTGATAAGATTTCACGCGGATCGATGTGCAATCCCCACCGCAAGCCGAAGGGATGCGTGTGCAATGCCCGTCCGCCCCCCAGCACCAGCCATGATAGGCGCAGCGCAGCCCGTCATCGGTCACACTGCCACGGGAAAGCGCGAGATTGCGGTGCGGGCATCGGTCCGCAAGCGCTGCCGCCTTGCCCGTCGGCGCGCGGAAAATCACCAGCGGCTCCCCAAGCACCGTCCGGGCAAGAGGCTTCCTCGTGATTTGTTCCGACCGGCAGGCGATGTACCAATGACCCCGAAGCACGCGCCGAAGATAAACGAGACCAGACACGCATGGCGATTGGTTTCGACGCGAGAAAATGGGCAGGGCTGACGCATCAAAAAAGTCTGGATCTACCGCAAAGCCGTAGAGGCCGCAAAGGGACGCAAAGAAGACTGAGTAAGCTGCATATCGGTTTTTCTCGGATGATTTTCTGATTTCATTCCTCTATTGTAACTATTCAGGTGCTTGCCTCTTCGTCCCAACGGGACGGTTCATACCAGCCCGGCACGAAAGTGCCGGGGTTATAGTGATCCACCATCCCGTGTCCTGTCAGGACACCTCATGCGGATTGCGCACCGACAAACCGTAGCCAGCATGAAGCGTCCCTACAGGACGCGATTCTTCTCCACACGCGGACCCGGCACCTTGTGCCGGGCTGGTATGAATCGTCCCGTTGGGACGAAGAGTGATGGCTCATTGTTTGGTTTCATGACTCGGACATGTCCCCCCTCCGTACACTCTCGTTTGGCTTGGTAAAGGAGTGGTCCTGAATAGTTACCCCCAATTTTTATTAATCCTTTGCGTCCCTTTGCGGCCTCTGCGGCTTTGCGGTTCAAATCTTCATTTTTAGACGCGTCGGCCCCGGGAAAATGGGTTTGCCCGGATGAAACGAGTGAGGTGGAATGCGTCACCAGCATGAGGCGACTTCAGCACTATCCCCGGCTCCGTCATCTGGCGGACCTGCGGACGCTCGGCTTTGTGGTGCTCGAGCTTTCCCTGCTGACTGGCGCGTGGTGCGGAGTGTCACGCCATCCGGCGCTCATCGCAGGCTCGTGCTTCTTCGCGTTCGTCTGCTGCATCATCGCCCACAATCACATGCACCATCCGGTGTTTCGCGGGCGTTTCTGGAACGGTCTTTTCCAACTCGTGCTGATGTTCGGATCCGGCCAACCGCCCACTGGCATCATCACCGCACACAACGAACGCCATCACGGAGAACCGGATTCGGGAAACGACTTCGTCCGCACCAGCTTGGTCAGTTCCAGATGGAACGTCATCAACTTGCTGGCCTTTCCCTTCCTATCCGTTGCCGCGATGATCCGCGAGAAACCAAACGATCTCCGTAAATGGAAACACTCGCGGCCATGGCTCTACCGCCAGGCCATTCTGGAGCGCTTGGTTTTCTATGCCACCTTGCTGTTGTTAGTCCTGCTCGATTGGCGGTCCACGCTCCTGTTCCTCGTCGTTCCATGGCTTTGCGCACAGTTTTTCCTCGTAGGTGTGAACTTGCTCCAGCATCAGGATTGCGATATGGCATCGGAGTATGATCATTCCCGCAATGTCACCGGAGCACTGGCAAACTGGTTTCTCCTGAACAACGGCTACCACACTGCTCACCACCTGCGCCCGTCGCTGCACTGGAGCCTGCTGCCGGACTTTCACCGCCGCCATGTGGGGCCTCGGATAAATCCGGCGCTGGATCACCATAGCTTCACCGGCCTGCTCATCGAACGTCTCCGCCGCCCACCTGTCTCCCATGCCCGCTGAAGCCGTCATCACCCGCAGCGGGCTGGATTTTTCACTGCCGTTCTTCCCGGCCCGGTTGACGGCGCTGGCGCTGGTGCCGTCATGGAGATTGTTAGAAAAACGCCACCAACTCCGCTACACACAACTTTACGCGCTCTATCTGAACGAGCAGACGGTGTATTTTGAAGAGCTGCTCGCCACCAACGTGCTGCCCGCGCTATACCAGCGTCCGGAGCGGATCGGCGCGGACCTTGCGGAGGATTTGCGACGCTTTGAGGTTGAGGAGCGGCAGCATTCGCGCTGGTTCCGCGAGATGAATCACCGCGTCGATCCGGCGCGCTTCTCTTTGGAAGAAGGCCGCTATGTTTTCATTCCGGTGGATGCACGCATGAGGGAGATGACGGCTTGGTTCGCGCGCCGCCCCTTCGCGTTTCCGTGCTGGATCTGGCTGATGTTGCTACAGGAAGAACGATCCATCTCAGTGGCGAGGGAATGTTTGGAAAAAAACAGTGGACTGGAGCCCGGGTTCGTCGCGCTGCACCGCAAGCACATGGCAGACGAAGTGGATCATGTGCAATGGGACATCAAGCTCGTCGAACGGGTGTGGCTGCCGCTGCCGATGTGGAAACGCCGGCTGCAAGCGCGGATCTTCGGTGTGATGATGGCGGAGTTCTTCACCACGCCGAAGCGCGCGGGAAAAGCAGTTCTACAAACATTGCTCGACGAGTTTCCTGAACTCGCTCCGCTGGCTGCGGATCTCCATCGCGAGTTATCAGCACTCGCGACATCGCGCGACTACCATGCCAGCCTTTACAGCCGGGAGATCACACCTCGTGCTTTCGTGTTGTTCGATGAATTACCGGAGTTTAAAAACATCGGCCGCCACCTACTCGCCTACGAACGCCCATGAACGAGGAGTTTCCCATTCCAGGCCGCATCAACCTCGCGATCGCCGCGGCGCAAGTCCTTGCCTTGCTGGGCCTGTTAGCTGCGGCGGGCATCGTCACTTCTCCATCGGCGCTCACTGGGCTGGCCGTCGGCTACGCGCTGGTGATGAACTCGACCTACGCGATGCTGCACGAGGCGGAGCACGGGTTGCTGCATGCGAACCGGACGATCAACGAAACTGCGGGTGCTCTGTTAGCCCTGTTTTTCCCCGCTCCTTTCCATCTGTTGCGGCAGGGTCACATCGGCCATCACCTGCGGAATAGATCGGATGACGAAGCCTTTGATTTCTACTTCGATGGCGAGAGCCGGATCTGGAAAACGCTCCAACTCTACGGCATCCTGACCGGCTTTTTCTATCTCGCTGTGGTGCTGGGAAATCTCATCGCGCTGCTGAACCCGCGCTGGCTCAAAGCGCGCTGGGCGGACTTCGACCGGCCGACCCAGGCGCTGCTCGACTCGCTTAACCCACTGTATTTCCGGCTGATCCGCATCGAGGCGCTGGCCGTGATCCTGCTTCATGCGGGATGGATGTGGCTGTGGCAGGTGCCCGTCCTGCATTACCTCGCCCTGTTAGGAAGTTTCGGCGTGCTGTGGTCCGCCCTTCAATATGTCCATCACTTCGGCACCGAGCGTGATGTGCTCAAGGGCGCGCGCAACCTACGCACATGGAAGTGGCTGGACGCCCTGTGGCTGAACCACAACTGGCACCGCAACCACCACGCGCGGCCGCTGGTGCCATGGCTGAACCTGCCAGAAATCACCCCGGACCATGACGGCGAACGCGGCCGACTGCTCGCCGCCTACCTGCGGATGTGGCGCGGCCCGCGACACACCGACGAACATGTCGAAAACCATCATGCCGGAAAAATCATCCGCTGATCGAACGGGCGCGCGGCTCGCCATGCTGCTGCTCAACCTCATCCCGCTGCTCCACGCATTGGGGACGCTGGCGTGTTTTCTAACACCATGGCCGTGGCTCGCGCCCATCGTTCTCTATCTCGCACCATTGATACCCGGTCGCCTGCTCCGCGAATCCCTGCGATCCAGCCCCGCTGAAATCGCCATCGGCTCGTCCGCGTTCATTCGCTGGTGGGCTTGTTTTCAATGTCAGGTCTTGTTCCTGCGCTTCCCGGCTACTGAGGAAATACTGCGCCTCATTCCCGGAGCCTATTCCCTATGGCTTCGGCTTTGGGGTTCCCGCATCGGCAGCATCACCTACTGGGCTCCACAAACCATCATCCTCGACCGCGGGTTTCTCCATATCGGCGATCATGTCGTCTTCGGCGCAGGCGTGCGCATCAACCCGCATGTGATGGAGAACGATCCCGCACCGGTGCTGAAACTCGCACCAGTCATCATCGGCGATGACGCGATGATCGGCGGCTATTCGTTACTCACGGCGGGCACCGAGATAGCCGCCCGTGAAACGACGCGCGCGTTTTTGATTTCCCCGCCATTCAGTCGCTGGCAGGATGGCAGGCGAAACCGAAATCCGTCATGAAAACACTCATCCTCTTCATCGCCCTGTGCCTCCCCGCCCTTGCAAACGAGCAGGAGAGGGAAGCGCTCCGCAACCTGCGCGGCATCTATGAAAAAGCCATCGTAAGCCGTGATCTATCCACCCTCAAACCCCACCTCGCAGCGGACTTTACCGCCGTGATGATCACTGCGGATGAAGTGAAGGGCTACGATGGCATCCTCGCATACTGGAAGAAGGTCGAGGATTTCCTCGGCAAGGACGGCACCTATCAGGTCACCATTGAGCCCGACGACACAATCTTCGAAGGCAACATCGCCATCGCGAAAGGCCGCGCCAAGGAACACGTAGTCCGCAGTGGCAAGACCCTCGACTTCGTCTCGCAGTGGACCGCCATCGCGCGCAAGGAAGGAGACGCGTGGAAAATCGTCCGCATCCAGGCAAGCATCGATCCCATCGGAAACCCGATCATCGGCGTGCTGCAAGGTTACTCGAAATGGATCACCGCAATCGCCGCGTTGATCGGAGGTCTAGTCATCGGCCGATTACTGCCGCGGAAGAAGGCGGCTTGAGCGCGGGTGCCATGCGTATCGCGTGGTATTTTCCGCCTTCAAAAGTGCCAAGATCCTGTACGACGCCATTTGCCCAAACGATGCGGGCCTGCACCGGATCCTTATCCACGCCCAGTCCAATCACGATTCTGCGATCACCCTGCGCGGAAAAACCGCTGACGTTGAGAACATCACATCGCCAGTGTTCATTCTTACGGGAAACCTCCAGCACGCTTCCCATGGCATCGGAGCTAACAGCTTTTCCATCACCCGCGATTTCAAAACCCACCCAAGCGGCAGGTTTGTTACGACGGTTCTCGTAGAAAAGCACAGGATCGAATTGGCGGGTCAGCAGCAGATCGGGATCTCCGTCGTTATCGAAGTCCGCAAGCGCAGCGGCGCGGGTGTTTCCAAGGCGTGCCAGACCAGTGATTCCGGCAGCCTCATGAAATGTGCCGCCGCGATTGAGCAACACCCGGTTCATCTGGCTGCCCCAGATGGTGTAACCACGCGTGTCACCCCAGCGGTCGGCATAGGCATGGACTTCCGGACCACTGCGGGCGACTTGGCTGTTCACATACCAATAGTCACGCGGCTTTGGAAAACGCTTGTCCATGTGATCGTCCACCATGCCATTCGCCTGGACCAAGTCCGTCCAGCCATCGAGGTCGAGATCCGCAGCGCCGGCACCCCAGCCGAAACGGAATGGATTGAGCGCCCCTCGCCGCACCGCTTCGTTTGCGAAGACAGGTCCGGTTTTCGTCCGCGTGGTCATCCATAACAAGCTGCCCTCCGCCTGCAGCGGGGCATGGACGTTGGAAACATAAACATCCGGCGTGCCGTTGCGGTCGAAGTCGGCGATGCTGACATTCATGCCCTTGTAAGTGTCCCGCCCGATGGAGCCGAAATGAGAACCCTCGATGCGATGAAAACCACAGCCCTTGTCGTTGAGATACACATCATCCGGCCCGAAGTCAGAGGCCGCATAGATGTCGGGCCAGCCATCGCCATCGAAGTCTGCGGAGTTTAACGCGAGCGTCCAATGGGTTTCCGGCATGCCTAGCTTGATGATGTCCTCTTCAGCAAACGTCCCGTCGCCGCGATTAAGATAGAAGCGGTTGAGTCCGCCATTCTCCGCCTTGTGCCAGCTCTGGTGCATGAAGTGGAACATCCTGCGATCGCCCGCGTATTCCGGCGCGGGAAGGCGGAATGGATTGAGCGGCGTGGGCTTGTCATAGTCCGGAAGATACGGAGTCATCGAGTTTCCGATCAGAAGGTCGGGATGCCCGTCGCGGTCCACATCAATGAACAACGCGGCGAGACAGGTATGGTGGCCGCAGATGCCCGCATGTTCAGTGACATCGGTGAATGCGGGCGAGCCGGTTTCCTTCAGTTCGTTGCGCAATAGGCGGCTGGTTCCGAAACCCATACCGATGAACAGATCCTGATCGCCGTCGTTGTCATAATCGCAAAACACCGCGCACGATGGCAGGCCGTGGCTCGCCGGATCGGCGCGGACTTTTTCCAGAGCGGGGACGTCCACGCGCTCGAATTTCAATTCGCCGAGATTTCGATAGAGCGTGCAGCGATCCACCGCTTGTTTCATCGGACGTGTGAGAAAAACATCTTGCAAGCCGTCGCCATCGACGTCCGCCACCGCCGCCGCATCGCCGATGGAAAGAATCCATTTCCCGACATGCTGTAGCCGTGGATCGATATCTGTGAGCACGGTGCCCTGCTCGCTGGGAAAGATTTCCTTTTCGACCCATGAGAATCCCGGGGGTTCCGTCACATCGCGCGGGCTGCGGTCCAGAAGAAACGCCACCCCTAACAGAAACACGGCCAACGCCGCGCGGATCGCAGTAGAACGCCAGCCGGGGAACTGCCGGTCTTTCAACCACGCGTAAAGAAACCGCGCCGTCTGCACCGTGAAGGCCGCGTAGAAAAGTGTGTAATAACCTTGGCGGAAGTGGAAACCTAGGTCGATCACAGTGATCGCCGCCGCTACGCCGATTTGCGCACCACGCGACGGCGGCGAAGTCGCGGGATCCGTCAGCATGTAGAAGGTGAATAGGAAAAACGACGGCGCACTGAGAGTGCCGAGCCAGATCGCTTCCGGCGGCACATGGTGGCGCATCACATAGGCGCGCAGCGCTGTCTGCAACACGTAGAAAAACAGGAACGAACCGACAAGCCAGCTTCGGCCAATTTTCGGGATGAACACCACTAGCGCCAGCCCGGCGACGAACAGCGTCACCGCCCAGGTGCCGCTCCATTGATAGGCCGGTGCCGGAGAAACCAGGCCGCCGCCCAGCACCATGCTCGAAATCAAGCCGAACAAGGCCGGATTGTACACGTGGCGGCCATGGACCGTGAACAGATGCTTCGAGCCGATGGCCAGCAGCGGCGGCAGCACCGGCAGCCATGGATTCGATCCACAGTCTAATAAAAGTGACAGACCGCAACCGGTGATTAGGCCGCTCCACGGAAACCCCTCCCGTTTGCGCAGAAGCCGGTTCGCGAGATAATCCGCCGCCACCGCAGTCGAAATCATCAGCGCCACCTGCCACGGCGTGCGACCGAACCCAAGGAACGTCAGGCCAAAGACCACGTAGCTGCCTAACAACAAAGCGAACCAAGGTCTTGGATCACCTTTACGGATCATTTCCATCTTCGGGAGCATGAGCGGGATCTTCGCGTCTCTTGATTCACTTGCGGCGGCTACCGTATCCGGGATTGCGGGAATTGTGCCTGACCACGGTCACTTTGATGAGCGATGGGGAAACCCGGAATAGGAAATGATAAGGAAAACGCGGGAGATTGCTCCTGCGCCTCCCGCTGGCATCGAAGTGGTGTCTTTCGGGGTGTCGGCGGGCATATTCTGCAGCTTCTGAAAATTCGTTCCAGAACTCGTCGGCGAGCTGATCCGAGATTGCGGAGTAAAAACTGAGAATCTCGCCGATCTCGTCCTGCACCCGTTCGTGATAGCGGATACCCCGGATCATCTTCCGACGGCTTGTCTCAGTTGTTCGTGTGTTAGGAGCGTGGCGGAACCGTTATCCATTTCCGCCTCACGTCGTTCCAACTCCTCATCGTCGGGGCCGAGCGGGCAGGCGCTAATACCCGCCAGCAAATGTGCGGCAAGTCCGGCTTGCTCTTCCGAAGAGAGCTGATCCGCAACCCGCATGACTTCGACAAGTGTCTTCATGGCGGAAAGGTAGCAAGCCAGCGCCAAGCAGTCAATTTCGCCCGCGCTCCTTTTCGTTTCCCATGCACGGCCCGCCGATGTTTCATCCCGGCATGAATGAAATCCCGAAACTCGTGGCGGACGATCCGTGGCTGGAACCGCATCAAGGCGCGATCGAGCGGCGGATGGAGCGTTTCAACCATGAGCTGGCAGCGATCCAGGCGCACTCGAAGACGCTCGCCGCGCATGCCACTGGTCACAAGCATGTGGGCATTCATTTCCATCCCTTGGAAAACGAGTGGTCTGTCCGTGAATGGGCACCGCTTGCGAAGGCGGTTTTTCTGATAGGGGAATTCAACGATTGGAACCGCGAGTCGCATCCGTTGGAGGGATTTTCCAACGGTGTGTGGCAGTTGAAGCTCCCGGCGGACGTGCTCGCTCACGGTCAGTTGGTGAAACTCCACATCATCGGCGCGGATGATTCGCGGCGCGATCGCATCCCGGCCACGATCACCCGCGCGGTGCAGGATGAGGTGACGCACGATTACTGCGGACAGATTTGGAACCCGCCGGAGCCTTACGTTTGGAAACACGAATTCGATCCCGCATCCATCGGCGCGCCGTTGATTTATGAGAGCCACGTCGGCATGAGTGGCGAGGAACCGCGCGTGCATACTTATCGCGAGTTCGCGGACAGCGTGCTGCCGCGTGTTGCGAAGGCTGGCTACAATACCGTGCAGCTCATGGCGGTGCAGGAGCATCCTTACTACGGCTCGTTCGGCTATCACGTCTCGTCGTTCTTCGCGGCCTGCTCGCGTTTCGGCACGCCGGAGGATTTGAAACACCTCATCGATACCGCGCACGGGCTGGGCATTGCGGTTTTGTTAGACATCGTGCATTCGCATGCCGTGAAAAACATCGCGGAAGGACTCAACGACTTCGATGGCTCAGGAAACCAGTATTTTCACAAAGGCGAGCGTGGCGATCATCCGCTGTGGGACTCGAAGTGCTTCGATTACGGCAGGTCTGAAGTGCGGCAGTTCCTACTCTCCAACGTGCGCTTCTGGCTGGAAGAGTTTCGTTTCGACGGCTTCCGTTTCGATGGCATCACTTCGATGCTCTATCACTCGCGCGGCAACAAGGCGTTTGGAAGTTATGACGACTACTTCGGCAGTGATGCGGATGAGGACGCGATTCTTTACCTGCAACTTGCCGCCAAACTCATTCATGAGATGAAACCCGGAGCCATCGCCATCGCCGAGGATATGTCCGGCATGCCGGGCCTGTGCAGGCCGCTCGAAGAAGGCGGGGTCGGTTTTACGCATCGTCTCGCCATGGGCATCCCGGATTACTGGATCAAGCTGCTCAAGCACAGCCGCGACGAGGATTGGAATCTCGATGAACTCTGGGGCGTGCTCGCGAACCGCCGCCATGGCGAGGCGACCATCGCTTATGCCGAGAGCCACGATCAGGCGCTTGTCGGCGACAAGACACTCGCGTTTCGGATGATGGATCAGGAAATGTATTGGCACATGGGCGTGGACGACGCGCATCCGGTGATCGAGCGCGGCATCGCACTTCACAAGCTCATCCGCCTCGTCACATTGGTGTTGGGCGGCGAGGGTTGGCTAAACTTCATGGGCAACGAATTCGGTCATCCCGAGTGGCTGGATTTTCCGCGTGAAGGAAACGGCTGGTCGTACCACTACTGCCGCCGCCAGTGGTCGCTGATGGACAACTCAGATCTCAAATACCAGTGGCTCGCCGACTTCGACAAGGAGCTGATCGAGTTCGCACGCAAGAGCAATCTGTTAGCGATGCCACCGGCGCAGGTGCTCCACATCGACCACGGCCCGAAGATCATCGTCGCCGAGCGCGGGAACTTCATCTTCGTCTTCAACTTCTCCGTCAGCGAGTCACTCTTCGGCTATCCGATCCGCGTGCCGGGCCACGAAACCCGCGAGCTGATACTGGACACGGACGACGCAGCCACCGGCGGCCATGGCAGGATCGACCACGCGTTTCACTACCCGGTGGACGCGGACGGCGTGATGAAGATCTACAGCCCCTCGCGAAGTGGGCTGGTGTTTGCGAAAATGTGAG